>JAMONN010000001.1 GCA_027065775.1 Flavobacteriaceae bacterium
TACTTTGCTTCCAAACACGACTCTGGTGCATAAGGGACTTACACCCTTTGGACTTTCTTTGGTATTTTAAAGAACTTATTATATATTTACCATTCAAGGCACACACAAAGTGTAAAAATAATAAGGGCTTAAGTACTTAATCCAAAGTTTAGTGCATTTTACAAAGTCCGCAAAATTTACAATTTTGCGTGATAGTTTTTTAAAGAAAAAATTGTAAATTTGGCTAAGTGATAAACCGAAAAGTAAGTGTTTCAAAATCCCTTACTATTCTTACACAAACCGTTATGTTTAATTCAGACCGTCAATATAACTACGCATATTTTCAATGCTATTTAACTTCATATTTTCAAAAACTACAATCGCTAATTTTAAACTTCTTGGAAAGTCATTATTAGGTTGCGTTGTAGATTTAACACTATCCTCTGTGTTGCCTATTATTTTCGCAATATCCGAGTTAGTTAGTTTTAACTCGGATTTCATTTTTTTATATCTATTGTGCCAATTCATAACGACCAAGTATCAGAAATAAAATATCTTACTGGTTTTTCATTTATATTAAAATCTGCTCTATAATGGTAAATATCAGAAAGTAATTTTTTTAATTTGTTGTCAATTCTATTGATATGGAATATACTTCCATACATTGGGCAATTTCTAACATTTTTAATAAAATGTATTAAAGCATTCTTATTGATACCTTTTTTTATAAATTCTTCATAAAATAATTTTTCTTTACTTGTAACTTTCATAATTTTTATATTTAATGATTAATAATAAGCAAATGATATAATTTTACAAACCACCAAATAAAAGTAAAAATATTTTTACTATTTCACAAACTAAACATAACACTGTATAAATTTCAGTTGCAGTTAGTTTTGTGTTTATTTTGTTTGTTGCTTATTCAATGTTTAATCTTTATTTTAAAAGTTTGGTGCTTATTTCAGCAACCGAAATTTTATACTAACCGTTGGGCACAAGGATCTGACCGAAAACAGAACGAAAAAAAGCAGTAATGGTTAAAGAAAAATGGGAACTAAAAAGAGACTAACCAGCCTCGAAACAGACGGAGTACCTAAAGACATCTGAAAATCAAAAAAATGATTTAAATCAACAAGTTGGAAAATTATTAACTTTGAGAAAATAAAAAAACAAACAATTCTCAATAAAATTTAATTATGAAAAACACAATAAACCATATTTTTAAAAACGGGACAATCTTATTAAGTATATTATTTTTGTTAAGTAATTGTCAACAAGAAGAACTTATAAGCGATAATGCTGTTCAGCCAAAATCAGAATTTAAAACAAGAGTATTAGACAAATCAGAATTACAATTAAACATTTCTTTAACAAACAAGTTAAATATTGTACAAAAAGGATTTTCAAACAAAAAGAACAAATCAGTTTATTCAGAATTATATGATTTTACAATAGAAACAGATTATGCAGAGTTAATAGAAAATGAAGATGGAACATTTCAATCTTATACATTTCCAATTTCTAGGACTACTAGTAATGATTTAATTGAAAATTTCATACTTACATTACAAGAAGATGGAAGTTATGATGCAACTTATATTTCCTATAATTTAACCGAACAAGAAAAAGACGATATAAATAATAATATTAGTGTTGATTTAACAAATAAAACTAATATTGTAGAAATTACTGATGACTTTTTAATATTTGAAGTAGTACAAAATAAAGTTAGTGGTTATCAATTAGTAGAAATAACTACTTGGACTTATGACGGTTCTTGTAACCAAGGTGTTTCTCCGTGTAATGTTGATGCTCATGATGTTGGTTGGGTTGCATCTATTAGTTACATACTTGTTTATGTAAGTGGCAATTCATCAACTAGTGGTATTCCTGATAATGCAGATGGTGGTGGTTCAAATTACGGTAGTGGTTTTGGAGGTTCAGGTGGATTTAACTCTTACACAGTAACAAGACCAAGAGACCCTAACATATCAAAATTTAATAGTTTTAAAATAAAATATGGAAGAACTCTTGATAAATTTGAAACAAATTTACTTACAGAAAACATTACAGTAAGCACTCAAGTATTTGATTATCTTAAACCAAATTTTTTCGATGAAGATCAAGATTTTGCTTTACTAGCACTTGAAGGATTGACTAATGGTAACATTGTTGACTTTTATGATGAAATCATTTATGATACATCATTTACAAATAGTAATACGGAATGTATTCATAATAAGATGAAAATTAACACTAATAATATTTATTCTAAAATGTTGCATTATTTTAGTTCTTCTACTCAAAACAAATTGACATTTAAAATTAACAATAATTTAGGTGCAGATTTTGGTATTACTTTAGGTGATTCCCAAAACCCAAATTTTTATACTTTAAATATTAATCAAACTTTAATCGAAAATAATGGCTCAAATTTAATGAAATTTGTTACATTAGCACATGAATTAATGCATGCATATATGTTTTCAGAATTAGAAACTCTTGGATTTATAACTTTTGACTCTTTAGGTAATGCTACTCTATTAAGCATTAACAATTGCCCTCAAGGTAATGTAGTTTTAAATAACCAAACAGTTTCAGATAGATTTACAACTTTAATTTGTGCTATGAATAATGCAGGGACTTTGTCTGCCGAATGGACACATGATTTATTTAATTCTAATGTTTTTAACATTCAAGATTACAGACAAGAATTAGAAACTTTAATTTATAATGATTATGACTGGAGTTCTGAAAGTTCAACATTTACTAATGAGGCAATTAGTATATTTGGTACGAATTGGAAACAAAACATTTCAGAAGCAATTTCATGGATTGGTTTAGAAAACACAATTGAATATACTAATTATATAAACTCTTATACTACACAGCCAGCCTCACAATTTCTATATATCACAAATATTAATAATAAAATTTCTAACACAAATAGTAATTGCCCATGAAAATAATATTAATTAATTTATTAATCCTAATTAACATTTGGTCAACTTTTTCTCAAAAGAATAGAATTTACATCATATATGATTCTAATTCAAATGTTAATATAGTAGATTTTAAAAATGACACTTTAACTATAGAGAATTATAGTTTCAATCTTAATAAAGATTTTACAAAAATAAAATTTAATATAGATAAAAATAAAAATTTAATAAAGATATTAAATTTCTCAAATAAGAAATCTAAACATATTAAGTTCACTTATGAAAATTGTAATGATAATAATATTCCTATTTTATGTAAAAAAAGTAAAATAAAAAATTATATTAAATTTAAAGAAATGCTTGATTCTGAAAATTTTAAAAACTTAATAATGATTTTAAGTGAGTTTGAAGAAATTTATATAATTAATGAAGAATTAATTGTTAATGAATATTATATAGTTAAAAAAGTAAAGTTAATATGATAATTCAATTAGAATAAATTTTTGAATAGCGTTAAAGTTTAAAACTTTAACGCTATTTTAATAATAAAATAAATGTAATTTCGTTAAAAAGTTAATAATCATTGCATTTACTATTATTAACTTTTAAAAAAATTAAACTATGGCATTACAGTATGAAACAGGACACGCAAAAAACGTTGCAAACCTCCAAAAATTAATTGAACAAATTATTACCTATTCAGATTACAATCCAAGTATTGATAATCTGAAAATCCCATCAGTTACAACACTTTATGACACTTCTTTAGCAAGTCTTAATAATGTTATCAATAAAAGGAATGCGAACAAAAACGCAATTCATTTAAGACAAGAACTTAACGAAGGATTAAAATCAAAAGTAACAAGAGTAATAAATCAATTAGATGTTTTAAATCTAACAGATGGTATATTTGACCAAGCAAAATCTTTAAATAGATTAATTCAAGGAAGTAGAAAAACAACAAAAGTAATAGAAATAGAAGAAGAAGATTTTAATGAAGATGGAAATGAAACTAAAGAAACAAAATCAACATCACGTCAGTCATTTACAGAAACAGCAGAAAACCTAAACAAATTACTGCAACTAATTGAAACTGTAGAGACATACAACCCAAATATTGAAGATTTAAAATTAGTAAATTTAAAAACATATCAAACAGAATTAGTAAAAGCAACAAAAGAAGTAAACAAAACAGAAGCAGAACTAAATACAGAATTTATTAATAGAAACAAATTATTATATAATGAAGAAAACGGTTTATATGAAATCGCACAAAATGTTAAAAAATATGTAAAAAGCGTATATGGTGCAAAGTCGCCAGAGTATTCTAACGTATCAAAAATTAGATTTACAAGTAAAGAAATATAAATAAGAAAGTAAAAGTATAATATAGCCACGAAGTTTTATGAAACTACCAAGTAAAAGTATAAAACAAGCATAAAATTTTATAAAACTATCGTGATAAAGTATAAAACTACCACGAATGTTTATAAAAGTATCGGAAAGTTTTATAAAAGTGTCGCAAAGAAGTATAAAACTATCGAGAAGTTTTATAAAAGTAGTATAAATGTTTATAGAAGTAACACAAAGTTTTATAGATGTATCATAAACAAGTATAAATGAAGTATAAAGTTTTAATACTCTAGCGGAATAAAAAGAAAATTCACAGTATGAAAAGAAAAAACCCTATGCCCAATCGAGTAGACGGCTCTGACCATTAAAGCCAGAGTGCGCCTCTCACACCACCGTACGTACGGTTCTCGTATACGGCGGTTCATTAAATAAAAGATAATTTTAATTGAATGTCTTTTGGTATTGAC
>JAMONN010000002.1 GCA_027065775.1 Flavobacteriaceae bacterium
TTAACCCAAAACCCAAATGTACTTTACAGAAGAACACGAATCATTCAGACAAAGTTTTAGAGAATTTCTACAAAAAGAAGTTGTACCTCATATTAATAAATGGGAAAAAGAAGGTAAAATAGAACGGTTTATTTGGGAGAAATTTGGCGAAATGGGTTATTTTGGCTTAGTTTATCCAGAGAAATATGGCGGATTAGATTTAGACTTATTCTATACAGTAATTTTTTTAGAAGAATTACAGAAAGTGAATTCAGGTGGTTTTGCTGCTGCAATGTGGGCACATACTTATCTTGCAATGACGCATTTAAACAAAGAAGCAAATCATGAAATAAAAGAAAAATACTTAACATCAAGTATTACAGGAGAAAAAATTGGTTGCTTATGTATTACCGAACCTTTTGGCGGATCAGATGTTGCTGGTATGCGAACTACCGCAGTTAAAAAAGGAAACAAATACATTATTAATGGTTCTAAAACATTTATTACCAATGGCATTTATAGCGATTATTTAATTGTTGCAGCTAAAACCAATCCAGATGATAAATATAAAGGTATCAGTATTTTTGTAATGGATAGAGATACCAAAGGTATTTCATCTACAAAATTAGACAAATTAGGTTGGCGCGCTTCAGATACCGCAGAAATTGCATTTGACAATGTTGAAATACCAGCAAGTAATTTAATGGGGAATGAAAATGAAGGCTTTGGTTATTTAATGCAGCATTTTGCATTAGAAAGACTAACTATGGGTATAAATGCACACGCAAGAGCAGAATTCGCTTTAGATTATGCTATACAATATATGAGTGAAAGGCATGCTTTCGGAAGAACTATTGATAAATTTCAAGTATTAAGACACAATGTTGCTGAAATGGCAAGTGAAATTGCTATGTGTAAAGAATTTAATTATTCCGTTGCAAAAAAGTTAAATGAAGGTACATATGCTGTAAAAGAAGCTACAATGTCTAAACTATTGAGTACCAAAACAGCAGATAAAGTAATTTATGACTGTTTACAACTTTTAGGTGGTTATGGTTATATGGAAGATTATCCTTTAGCAAGACTTTTAAGAGATAGTAGAATTGGACCAATTGGTGGTGGAACTTCAGAAATTTTAAAAGAAGTAATCGCAAAGATTATTATAGATAAAAAAGAATATAATAAAACTACATAACTAACTGTACTCCATCAACATAAGTAACCTTCTAGTTTTGTTAAAAAATGTTAATAAATTAAATTTTTATTCATTAATTTATACCAATTATATTATTATATTTGCTCCATTAATAATAATTTAACAAAATTAACAAGATGAAGAAAATTTTACTATTTGGTCTTACATTAATGTTTGCAGCAATCTCTTTTGCTCAAGACCTACCAACAAATGCTGAACCAGGTAAGTGTTATGTACGTTGTACAACACCTGATGTTTGGAAAAACGAAACTGTAACAGTGCAAACTGCAGCAGCTTACAAAGTATTAAAAGCGCAAGGTCCTCAGTATTCCACTGAAAATTTTACTGTTGAAACTAAAGCAGCAAGTTCTCGTTTAGAAGTTATACCTGCACAGTATGAAACACAAAATGTAACTTTTGTATCTCAAGAGGCTTCTTCTAGATTAGAATTAGTTCCTGGAAGAACAGTTGCATCTACTCAAGAAATTGTTGTTCAACCAGCATCTACTAGATTAGAGGTTATTCCTGCTCAATATGAGAACAAAAACATTGAAGTAGTTGTACAACCAGCATCTACAAGAGTAGAAATTATACCTGCTCAATATGAAACTAGAAATGTTACTGTTGTGTCTAAACCAGCATCTTCTAGATTAGAAGTAATACCTGCAGAATGGTCTACAGAAACTGTATCTTATGTAAAAGGTACAAACGCTGGATCTTTACAAGTAGTTCCTGCTGAATTCAGAAATGATTCTCAAACTATTATTACTAAAAATGCATCTGCAAGATGGGTAATGGGAGATAAAGCACCAGATTGTGAATCTGCTGACCCTAACGCATGTAGAGTTTGGTGTTACAGAAATGTACCTGAACAATCAGTAAATGTACCAGTAAGAGAATTAGTTAAAAATGCAAGCATTATAACTGTACCCTGTAATGGTGGAAACGGAAATGGAGATTGTACTGAAACTGGAACTTATACAAAAAGAGTATTAGTTAAACCAGCTACAACTAGAACAATTACTATTCCTGAAGTAACTAAGGTAATGAAAACTACAGTTATGGTTAAGCCAGCAACTACAAGATCTATCACTATTCCTGCAATTACTAAAACAATTAAAACTACTGTATTAGTAAAGCCAGCAACTACAAGATCTATTACTATTCCTGCTGTAACTAAAACTATAAAAATCACTACAATTACTCCAGCAACAACTAGAGAAGTAGTAATTCCTGCAACTACTAGAACTTATAAGAAAACTGTAATGGTTAAACCTGCAACTACAAGAGCAATTGCCATACCTGGTGAAACTAGAACTTTAAAAAGAAGAGTTATTGCTAAAGCAGCTGCAACTACTGAAACTACTGTTCCTGGCCAAACTCAAACAGTAACTAAAGAAGTATTAGTCTCTAAAGGTGGTTTAACATCTTGGAAAGAAGTTGACTGTAAATTAACAGTAAACAGTCCTTTACCAATTAACTGGAACTTAGGTTCTTCTACATTAACTAGAAATGCAAAAAACATTATTGATTCTAGATTAATGCCAATTTTAGGTGGTGGTGTAAACATTGCTTTAGCATCTCATACAGATGCAAGAGGTTCTGATTCAAGTAACCAAGCGTTATCTGAAAGAAGAGCTCAAGCAGTTGTTAACTACTTAATCAACGTTAAAGGTATTAACCCAAGCAGATTGACTGCAAACGGTTATGGTGAAACTAGATTAACAAACAGATGTTCTAACGGAGTTTCTTGTACAGAAGCTGAGCACAGAGCAAACAGAAGAACTACTTTTAGAGTTGTTAGTTCAAACTAATAATTAGTTCTAAAATATTAAAAAGCGACCTTTTGGTCGCTTTTTTTTGTTTGTGAAATTTTGAAGTTTTTTTATTTTAAAATGAGATTCCTGCCTTTGTACAAATGACAAAGAGTTGTTAATAAAAACGATTAAATCCTAAAAAAAATTAACGATTGGAGATTTAAGAATTTTAATTCTTACTTCAAAAATCAAAAACAAGTAAACCACAATCATTAATAAAATGAGACACTGACACTATCCTAAAAATAAGATTCCTGCCTTCGCAGGAATAATTTAAACCAACTCAATATTATCTTTAGCAACTTTAGTAATTATATTACCAAAATTAATAAAGACTTGTTTCTTTTCAATTTTAGTAATCACACCTTTAGAAGTAGTACCAATAATTCTAACTTTATCGGCTACTTTAAACACATAATTTGCCTTTAATTGTTTTTCTCTGTTTGTGATTATTGCTTTAGTATGACGAACCTTCTTTACTTCTACTAAAATTTCTTTTTCAATTTCTGCTAACTTCTCTTTTTGCTTTTGATCTTCAATTAGTTTTTGTTTTTTTAATATTCGTAAATCTCTTTTAGAAGGATTGTCAGGATGTTTAACTTTCAAAATCGCCTCTTTCTTTACAATATCTTCGTGAAGACTAATTGTTTTTAACTTGTTTGGTTTTTTATCTTTCTGTAATTTTTTATTCAGTTTGTCTGAGTACGCAACTTTTTCTATAGTAATCCATTTATTAAAACTTGCTAATAGTTGTTTCTTATCATTATTCTGAAAGTATCTATTAGACAATTCATGAATTTTCCTACCAACAACTAACATTCTTTGATTGTTGTCATACAACTCCTGAAAACTATCAATTTTTGTTTGTAATTTATCTTTTTTATCTATTAATTCCTGAGATACATTTTTAACCTTATCCTGTTCCTTTTCTAAATTTTCATTTTTTCTACGTAAAATATTTCTTTCACCTTGTAATTTAGAAATAGTTTTATCTAAACGGATTTTCTCCTTTTCAACTTTCTTTTTAGCTCTGTTTATTAAACTATAAGGTATCCCGTTTTTTTGAGCTACTTCAAAAGTAAAAGAACTTCCTGCTTGACCGATTTGTAATTGAAATAATGGTTCTAAAGTTCTAACATCAAATTGCATATTTGCGTTAACCACATCTTCTAACTCATTCGCTAAAACTTTTAAATTTGCATAATGCGTGGTTATAATTCCATAAGCGTTTTTTTGATAAAACTCTTCTAAAAATATTTCTGCCAAAGCACCACCTAATTCTGGATCTGAACCTGTACCAAATTCATCAATTAAAAACAAAGTATTACTATTACATTTACGTAAAAAATTACGCATATTTTTAAGTCGATAACTATATGTACTCAATTGATTTTCTATAGATTGATTATCGCCTATATCGGTTAAAATTTTATCAAATACACAAGTTTCACTTTTTTCATGCACAGGTATTAAAATACCACTTTGAAACATAATTTGAAGCAAACCTATTGTCTTTAACGTAATGCTTTTTCCGCCTGCATTTGGTCCAGAAATAACAATGATTTGTTGTTGATCATGTAACTCTAAAGTTTGTGAAATAGTTTTTATTTTTTGTTTTTTATTAGTTTCCCATAAAATAGGATGAAAAGCATCTCTTAAGTATACTTTTTTTGATTTATTTAATTTTGGTAAACATGCATTAATTGTTTCTGCATAGATTGCTTTAGCTCTTATTACAT
>JAMONN010000003.1 GCA_027065775.1 Flavobacteriaceae bacterium
TATTTAAAACTGTTTTTTTATACAACACTAAAATAAGTGAAAATATTTACATGACAAAACACTGTGCTAACTATTATGCACAGTGGATTGTCTTAAATTTTTTAATAAAGTTTTGCGGATTTAAGGTTTAGCAATAATTCAAAATATTATCTTTTTACTTGTTTTAAGTTTTTATCAAAAGAACATTGATTTTTATTTGAAAATTGATATTATTTTACCTATTTTCAATTAGAAAACGGAATAACAATTGGGTTATGTTTATTGACAGTCAAACGCCCTACTTAAAACTGTAATACTATTGGCATCTTTTCCTATCCAATAATCATCCTTTTTTATATATTTATAACCTTTTGTTAAATTTTTTATTGGTCTTTCAATAGCAATTACATTTTCAGTTTCAATATCTTGCGATGTAATAGAAAATAAATCATAATATGTATTTAACAAAGTATCCTTTTTTGAGTATTTGTCTGTTTTAGTTTTAACTTCTAATAAATTGATAAAATACAAACCGTTTAATTCTTTATACGTTTCTACAATTTTGTAAGTATTTTTATATGAATTATTTGATTTTTTAGGTGAATACCTTTTTCTTATTATACAATGTTCATATCTCAATACAGCAAAAGTTTCCCTATCAATATAAATAAAACCATTCGATTTTTCTGTAATAGCATATCCAACAGAATAAGGTCCAGGGGAATTATTTACGAAACTTATTTTATATACATCTTTACCATTATATTTGACAATTCCTTCTTTAGTTAAATCATAAGATGCTGTTCTATATAACACATTAGTCTTACTCATAAGTATACCTTTACTTAGAGTACCCCAAAGGTTTCCAGTTCCAGACCATTTATCCCATTTTTTATTACTAAAGTTATTAGTTGTATTAATTAAATGATTGATTTCTCCATAAAAATTGCTGTATACACTATTACCGTTAATTCCCCTTTTATTATAGGTGTTAATTAAAGCCTGCTCATTAAAGTTTAATGTATCATTCTTATCATAAGATTGAACTTTATACATTAACAATTGATTGTAAGGTTTTTGAATGTAGTTCTCTTTTATTTTTTTACGTGCTTTTTTTACGATATCCTTAGCAGATAATTTTTTTGTTTTTCCAATAATAACGACTTCGTCTAAAGTATTTATATTTTGAGTTGGTTTTAAATACAACTTATGAAACGAATTCATCGAACTAATTTTAATAGAATCTGTATCATAACCAATACTTGAAAAAAAAATAAAATCATTTCTGTTTTTACTTTTATCTATCACATATTTTCCATTAGCATTTGTTACAACGCTCTTATTGCTAGAACGATAATAAACATCTGTATAATCTAATGGTTTTTTTGTTTCTATATCAAAAATTTGACCTTTAATAATTTGTTGTGCTTTACTTAGTTTTTTATTATTGAAAGTTTGTGGCAAGTATTCTATTTGATTTGGAGGATACATTACAGGTATATAATAAATACCATCAAAAACAGTTTCCCAATTTGTATACAATGGCAAATAACCTAATACGGAAGCATAGAATTTTTTATCTGTGTATTGTTTTAAGTCTATGAGTATATTTCCTTTTTTTAAAGTATGCAATTTATATTCTATACTATTTTGCGGTGGATTCATTATTTTAATTTTCTTTTCAGAAAAATCATTATACTCACCTTCATAGGAAGTAAAAGCAATGCTATATAATTTGTCTTTATAGTGATCTTTTAAAATTTTCCCCATAGGTATTGCATATTTTAATTTTTTTATTTCATCAATTAGTTCTTGTAATTCGGATTCTTTATCACTAGTAACTTTATTTTCTTGTTGTTCATACGTTTTTTTTATATAGTCTTCGGTTATTGATGTATAAGAGAAATCAGCTAATTTATTAGCAAAATGATAACTTGCACCCCAAGCGATAAATTTTTCATTAGGGAATTGATTTTTTAAAAAGGTGAAATTTTCCGCCATCTGTTTATCTCTTGGGTTTTGAAGAATAATCTCTTTGCCTATCTCATAGTTGTATGAGTATTTTAAATCCGAAAGCGCACTTTTAAATGTTTGCGTTATGATTTTTTCTTCTAAATTTTTATTTGGAATAGATTTTAAATGCTCATTAAAAGATAATAACACTTTTTCAAATCCAGAGGAATTATCAAGATATTGTTCAAAATCCCTAAAAATGAGTACTTTCTCTATTTGTGCATAAATTTTATCCGTGATTGTAATAGAATGATTAGTCATCATTTTTTTTAAATCGTCTAAATAAAAGTTTTCAAAAAGTAAAAATTCTTGAGAGTCAAAACCTAAAATTTTCATTTCAGGGTTTTCTTCTATATAGGTTAACAATTCTTGAAAAGTTTTAGTGTCAGACCAAATCGAAAAAACACTTTGGTTATAGATATTAATCTTTTCTTTGTTAGTTCTATATAATTGTGATGCCTTAAAATTATCATACAAACCGCTTTCAAAAACTATGATATTAAAATTATGGTTTTCATGTAAATATTTAATCATTTGTACTTTTTCATCAAAGACTGCTCCATCACCATGAGTTTGTTCACCAAGTAAGACAATATCAATAGCTGAAAATTTCTTATCTAACACTATTGACTTTTGTGAAAAGCAACTATTTACAAAAAAAAGAATCAGAATTAGTAGTTTTACTATTTTTAGCATTTTCATTTGTATTAAAAATTAGTTCAAAGGTTATTTGTATCGCATTCTTAAAACGAAAGTTTTTGGAGTGTAGTGTATACCACATAAAATTATCGAATCGATTCTACCGCGAATTTAATGGTAATATACTCTGAATGTCATTCCTGCGAAGGCAGGAATCTGAATAACAATCAATAAGATTCCTGCCTTTGCAGGAATGACAATTTTGCTAAAAAATAAATATGAATCAAATTTACCATTAAAATAAGGGTAGAACCAATTAATGTACTTTTTAAATTTTCGAAAAATAATGGTAAAGTTTGAATAGTCATTAATCATAAAACAATAGTAAATCATCAAATCATTTGTATATTTGCTACAAAGTAAATTCCATGAAAAAAATAATAATCACTTGCTTAATTTTAATTATGCAACAAACAATAGTTGCACAATTAGTAATAAACGAAGTAGATTCCGATACACCAAGCACAGACACTAAAGAATTCATTGAATTAAAATCAGACACTCCTAATTTTTCTTTAAATGGTTTTGTCGTGGTGTTATTCAACGGTTCTATAAGTGGTGGAAATAGTAGTTATTATAGCATTGATTTAGACGGATTTACTACAGACATAAATGGTTTGCTATTAATAGGTAGTAATAATGTTTCTCCAGTACCACAATTAATCATTCCAACCTCTGTTATTCAAAATGGTGCGGATGCAGTTGCTGTATATTTAGGTAATCCTTCTGACTTTTTAGATGGTACATTAGCAACAACCACAAATCTTATAGATGCTTTAATGTATGATACAGATGATGCAGATGATACCGATTTAATGGCACTACTAGGTGTAACTGTACAAACAAATGAAAACGAAAACGGAAATAAAACAACAGAATCTGTACAACGAAATAATGATGGTACTTATTTTGTTGGATCGCCAACACCAAGGCAACTAAACGATGGTACAGGAATTGTTTTAAACGGAATTAGTTTTTCAACTAACCAGGCACAATACAATGAAGGCGAATCATTTACCATAACATTTGAAACAGAACAAAATGTAACAATACCATTAGCAATCAGCATTTCTTTAAGTAACGAAGGTTTTAATACAAATGACTTTACAGGTAATACTAACTTAACTATCCCGATAGGACAAAATACAGTAGAAACTATAATCACATTAACAGATGACGTGCTAGATGAAGGCGACGAAGTGTTAATTATTACATTAGGTGATTTACCAACCGGATTTTTAATTTTAAATGATAATTTAGAAATTAGAGTAGTTGATAATGATTTTCAAATTGCAGATTGGGGAACACCATTAAATCCAACTTACAATATAGTTGAAAGCACACAACCAAATAACTACTACAATAGCCTTGATGGGCTATCAAATATTAATTTAAGACAAGCATTGCAAGATATTGTTGCTGAAGAGTTTGTAGTAAGAGAACATACTTATGCTGATATTATTGAAATTTTAAAACAAGCGGACCAAAACCCTGCAAACAGTAATCAAGTTTGGTTGGCATATACAGAACAAGGTAGGCCAAAATTAGATTACCAAACTACCTCAAACAACTTTGGTAAATGGAATAGAGAACACACTTATCCTAGATCTCGTGGTGGTTATAATAGTATAGAAGCGGATGATATTGCGGATGGCATAAATGCATACTGGGAAACAAATGCAGATTCACTACGTCATGCAAACTCAGACGCACACGCATTAAGAGCTGTAGACGGACCGGAAAATAGCAGTCGTGGAAACCAACATTATGGGCAATACAATGGCCCAAGTGGTAATTTAGGTAGTTTTAAAGGCGATGTTGCTAGAAGCGTACTTTATTTAGAAATTAGATACAACGATTTAGAAGTTGTAAACGGATTTCCTGATATTACAGGTCAATTAGGTGATTTAACAACACTATTAGACTGGCATAGAAATGATCCGCCAGATGATTTTGAAATGAATCGTAATAACATTATTTATAATTGGCAAATTAATAGAAATCCTTTTATAGATCAACCCGATTTAGTGGAAT
>JAMONN010000004.1 GCA_027065775.1 Flavobacteriaceae bacterium
AAAATAAGCGATTCCGAAACCTAAAATAATTGCAATAAATTTTCTGAAATTAAAAGTGTGATTTTCTGAGCTTTCAAAAAGAATAATACTAGAAATATGTAAAAATATACCAACTATTATTGCAGTTATTTCGGTGTGATGTTTTGTTACAAAATCAAAATTTTCACATAAAACACAACCTAGAGGACTCATTAATGCGAAGATAAAAATAAGTCCGAAAACTACTTTTTTATCTAGTTTGCTTTGCATTAAAAATGAAGTTAATACTATTGCAATAGGGATTTTATGTATAAAAATTGCCCAGACAAGATTCATGTTTTGCGCATTTGCTAATGGAATTCCTTCAAAAAAAGCATGAAAACTTAAACTGATAAATAATAACCAAGGCACGGTTTTTATTTCTGTATGAATATGTACATGACCATGTTCGGCACCTTTAGAAAAATATTCTAAAACCGACTGTATTAAGATTCCTAACAATATAAATAAACCGGCTTTGTGATTGTGATTTTCAAAAACCTCTGGTAATAAATGTAAAATAGTAATCGATAATAAATACGCACCCGAAAAAGCCAATAAAGTCTGTGTAAAAACTTTACTTGGTTTTAAAAAAAGAACAATGGCAGCACCAATAATTACAGCCAGAAAAAGTATTGAATATACCATAAGTTTTTATTCGCTTTCTACAATTAAAATTAAACGTTTTGATTGATTTAAATCAAAATCCTTTAATTCATAGTCGCCAAAAGTATGTTTTAATTTCAAACCTGCTTTTGAAATGTATTTTTTAATAGTTTCATAAGTTAAGCATTGTACTTTTTCAGTAAAGTGAAATTCTTCATTATTTACCGAAAATTTAATGTTTTTAATGATTTTATTATTTTTTATTTGCCTTGTGATATTGAAAGTGATTTCATCTTTAATAATAGTTTCTTTAGCAACTAAATTATTTGTAACGGTTTCAATATTCATAAAATCAATTACTGCAACGCCATTTTTATATAAACTATATTTGATGTTTTTTAAAACTTTAATATTAGTTTCATCATCATCAAAATAACCAAAACTTGTAAATAAGTTAAAAATAGCATTGTATTTAATGTCAAATGGTAAACGCATGTCATGCACTTCAAAATTTAAAGTATCATTTTCGAATTGTTTTGCGTGTTGGATACTGTTTTTAGATAAGTCAACACCATTTACTGTAAACCCTAGCCAATTTAAAAAAACAGAATGTCTACCTTTTCCACAAGCTAAATCTAAAATAAAGTTTTCTTTCTCTAATTTTAAAAATTTGACCAAATTAGTCATGAAAAGTTCTGCCTCTTCATAATCTCTATCTTTATATAGAATATGATAATACTCCGAATCGAACCAATCTACAAACCACTCTTTTTGTTTTTTCATTATAATATTCACGCAGATTTAACTCTTTTCTTTCTTATTGTTTTTAATGTATCGTTGAAACGTTGTTTTCACAAATTTTAAAATTATAGTTGCAAAAATAAACTTTTTCTCTGTGTATCCCTATAATTTTCTTTGTGAATGTCTGTGTAATAATTTTCCCGCAGATCTCACAAATTTCGCAGATTTTTTAATCGGTTTAATATATTTTTTCTCTGTGAATCTCTGTGTAATAGTAAAATCAAAAAACAAATCAATAATTAGTGCATGCGTTTTGCAAAACGTCTCTACAAAATGTCTATTTTTGCAAGATGGCAGATAATTTTAAAATGTTGGCAAAAACCTTATTTGGTTTAGAACCAATTTTAGCAAAAGAATTGCGAAATTTAGGAGCAATAAAAGTAACCGAAGGTGTAAGAAATGTTACCTTTTATGGTGATACTGGTTTTATGTACAAAGCAAATTTAGCTTTGCGTACTGCCATAAGAATACTAAAACCATATAAAACGTTTAGGGTTAGAGATGAGCACGATTTGTACAGAGAAATTCAAAAAAT
>JAMONN010000005.1 GCA_027065775.1 Flavobacteriaceae bacterium
TTTCTGTTTCATGACAAAACATTTGCTGTAAATTCAACAATTAGTTCAGATAATTTCACCAATTCGCATTATGTTTCCTTAAAAACGAAAGATGCTATTGTAGATTATTTTAGAGATAAATATAATGAAAGACCAAGTATAGATTTAGATTATCCAGACTTGCATATTAATATTCATATTATTAATAATGATTGTACTATTTCGTTTGATAGTTCTGGGCAATCGTTACATAAAAGAGGTTATAAAACAGGTACAAATATTGCGCCAATTAATGAGGTTTTAGCAGCAGGAATGATCCTACTTTCTGGTTATGATGGCACAACACATTTTATGGATCCTATGTGTGGTTCTGGTACTATTTTAATAGAGGCAGCAATGATCGCTCTAAATATACCAGCAAATATTAACCGTAAAGAATTCGCTTTTGAAAATTGGGAAGATTTTGATGCCGATTTATTCGAAAAAATTCAAGATTCTTTAATGAAAAAAGTGCGTGAAACTAGTTATAAAATAATTGGTTTTGACAAAGCACCAAGTGTCATTCAAAAAGCAAATGATAATATTGAAAATGCTTCTTTATCCGAATTTATAAAAATTGAAAGGCAAGACTTTTTCGATAGTGAAAAGCCTTTTGATGATATGAAAACTATTATGATATTTAATCCGCCTTATGGGGAACGTTTAAAAGTAGATGTAAAACGTTTTTATAGTAGAATAGGCGATACGTTAAAACAAAATTATCCTAATACAGATGCTTGGTTAATTACGAGTGATGTTGAAAACGGTATTAAAAATGTGGGTTTAAAAACTTCAAGAAGAATTCAATTATTTAACGGTAAATTAGAATGTAAATATGTTAAATACGAAATGTATAGTGGTAGTAAACGTACTAAATTTCAGGTTAAGAGCGAAGAATAAAAAAAAATAGCGAAAAGACATTAGCGAAAAAAATAAAATTTTAATCCGTGAAAATCTGTAAAATCTGTGTCAAATAACTCGAAAAACAACAAACAAATAATAATCTGGTTAGCAATTGGTTGTTTGTTAGTAGCAACAATGGTAATAGTTGGCGGCATAACACGTTTAACACATTCGGGTTTATCTATGGTTACTTGGAAACCTGTAACAGGAATGATTCCACCATTAAACGAAATAGAATGGCAAACAGAATTTACTAAATATAAAACCTCACCAGAATATCTAAAAAAGAATTATCATTTTACTTTAGAAGAATTTAAAGACATCTTTTTTTGGGAATATTTACATCGTTTAATTGGTAGAGTTTTAGGAATTGTTTTCTTTTTTCCGTTTTTGTATTTTCTGATTAAGAAAAAAATTAAATCCAAAAAATTATTAAAGCATTTACTCATAATTTTCTTTTTAGGAGGTTTGCAAGGTTTAATAGGTTGGTATATGGTTAAAAGTGGTTTGGTTGATAATCCTGCGGTTAGTCATTATAGATTAGCAATTCATTTAGTAGCGGCATTAACCTTATTTTCATATATCTATTGGATAATATTAAGTTTAAAATTTCCTAAAAAAGAATCGGAAACTAAAGATACTAAAAAGTTGATTTTTAATACTAAAATTCTCTTATTTTTAGCATCCCTGCAAATTATTTATGGTGCATTTGTAGCAGGTTTAAAAGCAGGTTTGTTACATAATACGTATCCGAAAATGGGAGCAGAGTGGTTTCCTAAAATGATTTCTGAAGGTTTTAAAGAAAACGGAATCCTAACATTATTCGAGAACCATTATGCTGTTATGTTTATACATCGTTGGTTAGCATTAATTGTATTCTCTATGGTTTTGATACTTGTTTTTAAAGCGCAAAATAGTTTATTATCATTGCGACAAAAAAAAGCAATTAATTTTTTATTAATTACTATTGGTTTTCAGTTTACATTGGGAGTTCTTACTATATTATATAATGTTCCTGTAGTTTTAGGAGTTTTGCATCAGTTTGGTGCTTTGGTTTTCTTGGTTAGTATTTTAACTGTTTTATATTTTTTTAGAAATGTTAAATCGGATGAAAGTATTGTTTTTCACTAAAAAAAAACAGAATATAATTAAGTAAAATAGATCCTTGGTGTCAGTTTATAGCTAATTAAAATCATTACGGATGTACTTCAAGTAAAGAAAAAATCACTTTTATTTTGAGTTTTTTTAATAAGATATAATTTTCAGAAACTATTTTTAAAGTTCACACGTCTTATAAATAGAAACTCATATTTATTAATTTGAAAGTAATTCAACTACATAAAAATTCAGTTAAAAATCAAGAGCGATTAGTTAAAAAACTAAAAGCAAATAAGAGAGAAGCGCAACAAGAAGTTTTTGAGTTGTATGCG
>JAMONN010000006.1 GCA_027065775.1 Flavobacteriaceae bacterium
TAGTAGAATAATTAGTTAAATATTTGATTGTCAGAGTTTAAATATACTAATTATTCTGCTCTTTCTATGTTAAAATTACTCTTTTCTTACGTCGAACTGAGGTTAATAATAATTTACTTACTAATATCGACCTTAGTAACAATTCAGATTTGACTAAACTTGTAATTAACAATACTATAAATTTAAATTATATAAATCTACAAAATGGAAATAATAGTAATATAAATATATCTCAATCAGGTATATCTCCATCTAATTTTGAAAATCTACCAAACCTACAAAGTGTTTGTGTAGATGCTTTAGATACAGATTTAACAACTTATATTTTAGCAGAAACGGATCATAATGTAAATTTTTCTACAGAATGTTCTACATTAACGGTAAACCAGAACACCTTTTTATACTTTGCAGTATATCCAATACCAACAAAAAATGTTTTAAGCATAAAATCAAAAACTAAAATAACTAAACTAGAAATTTATAGTAAATTAGGACAAAAAATAAAAGAAACAGCGGAAAACCAAATTGATATCTCAAATCTAACGCAAGGTTTATATTTTGTAAAAGTGCAAGATATTAACGGAAATTTTGGAGTGAAAAAGATTGTGAAAAAATAATACAAAGACAAAAGATTACTTTCAAAAATAAAAAGTTTATATTTGAACTATAAATCAATAAATTATGATTACAAAAACAAAACTAAAAAGACAAATTAAAAATTTACCCGAAGAGTTTTCAATAGATGAATTAGTAGAAAAACTGATTTTGATAGAAAAGATTGAAAATGGTGAGAAACAGTCTTTAAATAGAGAAACAATTTCTGAAGTAGAACTTGAAAGTGAAATAAACAAATGGTTCGAATAAATTGGACTTTACAATCTAAATCAGATTTAAAACAAATTGCAGATTATATATCTTTAAATTCTAAAAGGTATGCAAAACTTCAAGTTCTAAAAATTAAAAACAAAACTCACATTTTAAGAACTCATATTCTAATTGGCAAAGTTGTTCGTGAAATTGAGAGTGAAAATATTCGAGAGTTAATTGAAGGAAGATATAGAATTATTTATAAAGTCATTTCCAAAATGCAGGTTATATATTAACTATTCATCATACTGCAAGAGATTTAACAAGACGAAAAATATAAAATACGCTTGGCAACAATATGTAAAAACAATAAAGGTTTTGTGCTTAATTCAAAATTGGTTTTGTATCTTTGAGTTAAGTGTTTAACCGAAAATTAGAGTATATTTAATTCTTTATTGTTCTTACATTGAACGAAGATATACAATACTCCAATACGCAATAATTATATTTCGTTATTAAATCAAATTTCAAATGATCTTCTTTTAAATAAAACATTCAAAATTCCGTTTTCCTAAAATTTTCTATTTTATAACATTACCTTAATAAGAAAACACGATATTTGTAAAATGCAATTACAACCAATAAAATTCACACCTATTTTAAAAGAGAAAATTTGGGGTGGCACTAAATTAATTGAATTACTAGATAAAAAAACGACTTCAAATAAATTAGGGGAATCTTGGGAAATTTCTTCCGTTAAAAACGATATTTCAGTAGTTAGTTTTGGAAATGATATTGGTAAAACTCTAACAGAATTAATAGAATTATATAAAGGCGATTTAGTAGGCGAGAAGGTATATGCTCAATTTGGAAATGAATTCCCGTTGCTAATAAAATTTATAGATGCTAAAGAAAATTTGAGTATTCAGTTGCATCCAAACGATGAATTAGCACAAAAAAGGCATGATTGTTTTGGTAAAACCGAAATGTGGTATGTAATGCAAGCCGATAAAAATGCAGAATTAATTGTTGGTTTTAAAAAGAAAGTTTCAAAAAAAGAATATGTCTCATATTTAGAAAAAAACGAGATTAAAAGCATCTTAAATGCAGATAAAGTTACTAAAGGTGATGTTTATTTTTTAGAAACTGGTACAGTTCACGCAATTTGTGCTGGAGTTATGATTGCCGAAATACAACAAACAAGTGATATTACCTATAGAATTTATGATTGGAATAGGAAAGATGATCAAGGTAATTATAGAGAGTTACATACCGAAAACGCTATAGATGCTATAAATTTTGAAGTAAAAAATTCTTATAAAACCGATTATAAAGTAACTGAAAATAAATCGGAATTAATGGTTGCTTGTCCGTATTTCACAACAAATATATTACAGATTAGCGAAAAAGTCGCTATCAATACTAAAAGCAAAGATTCTTTTATTATATATATGTGTGTGAAAGGAAATGTTATCTTTGCAACCGAAAATAATTTGATAACTTTAAATTACGGAGAAACAATATTGATTCCGAACAATTTGGAAGAATTTGAAATCATCTCTAAAGAAGCGTCAGAATTATTAGAAATATATATTGATTAAATAACAAACAATTAAACTTAAAAAAAAATGGCAAGTATTAAAAATTTAAAAAAAGATTTAAACTACATTTATTCAGATATTATTGAAGATTGCTATGTATGGCAATTAGAAAATAGTGATAAAGCAGATAAAGCAGAAGCAATTATTGATAATGCAATTGCATCTTTTGATGAATTAGTAGCAAAAGTAAACGAAAAAAACATCGATAATAAAAAAGCACACTTTAAAGGTATTATTGTGGATTTACAGAAAGATGTAAAAAAATTACAGTTAAAATTAGCGAAACTTTAAAAATTTTGCATAAACTATTTTATCTATTTATTTGTATTGGTTTTTTTTCTTTTGCACAAAAATCAACAGGCACTATACATTTTAATGATGGCACTTCTAAATTAGGCTTAGTTTCTTTAAAATTGCATAATAATAAGATTTATTATAAATCGAATAAAAGTGCTAAAAGAGAGTATTATGATATTAAAATAATTAAATCAATTAGTTTTTATGAAAATAGTGAGTTTAATAACTATGTATATTTAAAAGATAATACAGGAAGTTTTTTTTATAAAGTCATATTACTTAATGATAATGTTTCGTTATATAGTATAACTACACAAAGTAATAATTTCACTACTATAGGAAATGGAATGTCTGTTAATTTTTCACAAGGAGGAAAATCTACTTTTTATTATGTGAAAAGAAAAAATGAAAAATTTGTAACTAAAATTGGTGATACTCATGTAAAAAAGAGGATAGCGAAAAAATATTTTAATGATTGTAAATGGTTGATGAAACAGATGAAAGGTATTAAGATTCATAAAGAAATGAGTGTTATTGAATTTGTTAATGTGTATAATAAATGTGTGAATTAAAATTTTAACATTTTTTTTGTAATAAAACCGATACTGTAACGTTCCAATTATATATTAAATGAAACTTTATGGCGCGAGCAATGTTTGAATACACCAAAACAATACTTAAAAAAGTAAGTTTTGATACAGATTTATTCTGTAGAGAATTAAGCAAGGCAATTGACAGGTTATTACCTTATGAAATTGATGAATTAAAAATTTGGTTGCAAAAATTTACAGCAAATAAACCAGAATTATACTCTTGCTTGGCAATTGTAAATTAATAAAAAGGTGAGAATTAAAAATCTCACCTTTTTTTTGTGCTAGTCAGACCTAACTCTGAGACTTAGCCTTTGCGAGAAAAAACCTGTGAAAATTGTAAAATCTGTGCAAAACCAATTAATTCAAACTAGGTCTAGTCCTTTTTTCAACCCATATATTTATTGATGTAACAGTAAATCGTTAGATGTTTGCAGTGTCCTGAATAATCAGGGTTTCATCTAAAACATTTATTATGAAAACAGTACAAAAATTATTATTGGTAAACTTATTTTTAATTTGCATTTCTTTAACGGCACAAAATGACAAAGCACTTGCTTTAAATTCTACGACAAATTCTAATGTCGGTATTTTTCAGTTTGATACTGAAACTTTAGATTACGGTACTATCAAACAAAATACCGATGGCAAACGTAGTTTTACTTTTAAAAATACGGGTAACGCACCAATTATTATTTCTAAAGTAAAAGGTGCTTGTGGTTGTACAGTTGCAACAAAACCAAACCAACCAATTATGCCAGGTGAAACCGCAGAAATTGGCGTAAAATATGCAACAAATAGAGTTGGTAACTTTAATAAAAGTATTACCATTACATCTAATGCAAGCGAAGGTAAAAAAGTAATTAGAATTAAAGGTAATGTATTAAAAATGGCAGTTAATAATTTAGAGAAATCTAAATCGGTAGTTTCTAATTAATAACATTAATAAAGGCGTTTTTTATAAAACGCCTTTATATATTCTTAATATTTATATATTTGCTACATGCAAAAAACCATTTTTCTTTTTTTATCTATTTTAACGATTAATTGTTTTAGTCAATTTGAATTTTCGGGAAAAATAAGTGATGAATATAAAAATGCAACAGCATATTTAACCATTGTTAAAGATTATAAAAAAGTAAATGAATTTATAACCGAAGATGTTTTAATTTCTTCTACTATTAATAATAAAGGAAAATTTAATTTAACGGGTGATTTTTTAGGAGAACAAGATTTAATTTATAAAATTTATATAGACAATTGTCATGAAAATATAGGTAATGCAAAACATTTATTAAATAATTGTTTAGATTTTACAAGCATCAATTTTATTGCGAATAATACAGATAGTATTTATTTTCCGTTAAATAATATGAAACAAATGCTTTGTGATTTTTCGTATAAAAGAGTA
>JAMONN010000007.1 GCA_027065775.1 Flavobacteriaceae bacterium
CACCCCAAACTGGTCTTCCATCTGGTAATGCAATACAATTTAGTGGCCAACCGCCACTACCTGTCATAAGTTGTACAGCACTCATATAAATTTGATCGATATCTGGCCGTTCTTCTCTATCAATTTTAATACAGATATAATTATCGTTCATTATTTGTGCTACTTCTTCATCTTCAAAAGATTCATGTTCCATAACATGACACCAATGACAAGCAGCATAACCAATAGAAATTAAAATTAGTTTGTCTTCTTTTTTTGCTAAAGCTAAAGTCTCCTCATTCCAAGCGTGCCAATTTACAGGGTTGTGTGCGTGTTGTAATAAATACGGACTAGTTTCCTTAATTAAATCATTGGTATATTTATGATTTTCCATTTCTTTTTGGGTTTGGCTTTTACAACTTAGAAAAGTGATGATTACTATTAAAATTAAATATCTAAACATTTTTTATACTTATTAGTTTGCAAATTACATCAATTTTTTTAAGTAGTTTTTTTTATTACCTTTGTTCTAAAGTTCCCCCTTACTTTTTGTATTGATTATAACAGTTTAAGTGTTTTTACTAGAACAATAAACCAAGAACTAACACATGAAGAAAAAATTACTTTTTTTATTATTTTAATTACTTTGGAATTTAAATAGTTGTTGGAGACAAGAAAATTTTAATGATACTTTGATTGGGAAATATATAGCGGTACAACACAAACTACACTAACAGGTCCAGATGATGCAAATACAGGTACGTATTATTTATATACAGATTCTACAAATAAAAATTCATTAAACTATAAATTAAAAAAGAGGTTGTTTAAAAAATGATATTATCACTTGTTTAAACAACCTCTTTTCTAATTTTGTAAATCCTTTAAATTAAGTTGTAGCGAAGTAATGCCATTCCAATGGTTTTCTTCTAATGTATAAGCGATTTCAAAATCGTTACCTTTATTTGTAAGCGATAATTTTTCGCCTAAATTAAAACCAATAGCATTATAAGTTTTGTTATCCGAACCAGAAATAATGCTTAATTTTAAATGTGTTTTATCTACACCAATTTTTTTACCAAAACCATTATCTCTTAAACCTGAAGTCATAAAAACAGGTTTCATATTTTGAGGTCCAAATGGGGCAAATTGTTTTAAAATCCGATTAAATTTAGGTGTTAAATCCGATACAAATACTTGTGCATCGATACGAATTTCAGGTATTAATAAATCTGGCGGAATTGTATCTTTCACCACTTCCTCAAATTTATTTTTAAATTTTTGATAATTTTCAGGTTTCAATGTTAAACCAGCAGCATATTTATGACCGCCAAATTGCTCTATAAATTCACTACAAGATTCCAATGCTTTATAAACATCAAAACCTCTAACCGATCTTGCCGAAGCCGCATAATAATCGCCACTTTTAGTAAAAACTAAGGTTGGTCTATAATATTTTTCTATTAATCGTGAAGCGACAATACCAATAACACCTTTATGCCAATCTTCTTGAAAAACAACCGATGTGAATTTTTCTTCTTCGTTATTATCTACAATTTGTTGTAGTGCTTCTATGGTAATTCGTTTATCAAATTCCTTTCTGTTTTTATTAAATTGTTCAATTTCTATAGCAATTTGTTTTGCTTTGTCAAAATTGGTTTCGGTTAATAATTGTACTGCATGAATACCAGATTTCATTCTTCCTGCGGCATTTATTCTTGGTGCAATAGTAAAAACGACATCGGTAATAGTAAGTTCTGGTTTTTTAATTAGGTGAATTAATGCTTTAATACCTATTCTTGGTTGCTGATTAATAACTTGTAAACCAATACTTGCCAAGACACGATTTTCGCCTGTCATTGGTACAATATCCGCAGCAATTGCGGTAGCAACCAAATCTAAATAAGGTTTGATTTCATTAAAATCCTGTCCGTTTTTTTGATGTATTGCTTGTATGAGTTTAAAACCAATACCACAACCACAAAGTTCATCATACGGATACTTACAATCTGCTTGTTTTGGGTTTAGTATCGCAATTGCATTAGGTATTTCTTTGCCTGGTCTATGATGATCGCAAATGATAAAATCAATATTTTTTTCTTTAGCATAAGCAACTTTTTCTACTGCTTTTATACCACAATCTAAAGCAATAATTAGGCGAATATCGTTGTCGTTTGCAAAATCGATTCCTTGATAAGAAACACCATAACCTTCGTTATATCTATCAGGAATGTATGTGGTTACATTGCTATATATTCCGTTAAGGTAAGAATATACTAAGGAAACTGCCGTTGTGCCATCTACATCATAATCGCCAAAAATCATGATATTTTCATTGTTTTTTATGGCGTTTTCTATTCTGTTAATAGCAAGATTCATGTCTTTCATTAAAAAAGGATCGTGCAGTTCATTTAAATTTGGTCTAAAAAATGATTTTGCTTGCTCGTAAGTTTCGATACCACGCAATACTAATAGTTTTGCCAATAAAACATCTACATGTAATGCTTTAGCAAGTTTTAGTATTTTAGTTTGATCTGGTTCTTTTTTAATATTCCAAAGCATATTATAGCAATTTATACAAATGTAGGTAAAAAGAAACGAGTTAGAGTAAAGACATGCTTTTAAAATATATCTCTAAGTCATAGAGACGCCAAGGTGCATATTTAAATATATTTTTTCGCTTTAAAAACAGTGCGTTTTTTGCGACTTTGCGACTTTGCGAGAAAGTTTTATTATGTTTGTGGTATAATTATTGATTGCTTATATGCAACTCAAAAACATTCCATTTTATGAAAAATATTTTTTTAATAAGCGCCATTTTAGTATTCTTATTCTCTTGTGATTCAAAACCAGCAGAAAAAATACTAGTAGATTCTTCGGGTAGAATGAATCATATTTTAGTTATTATAAATAATCCAGATTGGCAAGGAAAAATTGGTGATACCATTAGAAAAGTACTTGCAAAAGAAGTAATTGGTTTGCCACAACAAGAACCATTATTTCATTTAAATCAAATTTCACCTAAAGGTTTTACGAGTTTTTTAACGGCAAATAGAAATTTATTTTATGTGGAATATGGTGATGAAAACGTTTTTGAAATCAGAAAAAACATTTATGCAAAACCTCAAAAAGCAATCTATATAAAAGCAAAAAATAAAGAAGGTATTATTAAATTGATTAACGATAATTCCGAAAAAATCATTGAGACTATTAGAAATGGAGATTTAAAAATCTGGCAGAAAAAATTCTTAAAAAATACTTGGCCTTCAGAAAAAATTGTTCTTTTTAAAGAATTAAATATTAAACTAAAAATGCCATATAATTATGAAAAATCTCAAGATACCAAAGATTATTTATGGTATGTAAAAGATATTGCAGATGGTTATCAAAACATTCTAATCTATTCTGTGCCAATCACTTCCGAAGCAGATGAAAATGGCGAAAATATTATTGCTACACGAGATTTAAAAGGTGTTTATATACCTGGCGCAAAAGAAGGTATGCATATGATTACCGAAAAAGCATATACGCCACAGCGAATTGAAACAACTATTGCAGGACTAAAAGCATACGAAACTAGAGGAACTTGGGAAATGAAAGGCGATTTTATGGCAGGTCCATTTTTAAATTATACCATAGTAGATAAAAAGAATAACCGCTTACTAATAATTGAAGGTTCTACCTATGCGCCAAACATTAAAAAACGAAATTTTATGTTTGAATTAGAAGCAATTTTAAAAACTTTTGAGATTGAATAAATTGTGTTTCTCTTTCAACTATATTTGCATAAATAATAACAATGAACGAATTCCTAAATTTTTTCTTAGAACCATATCAAACTGCTCCAATTAGTAATATTGTACTTGAAATTATCGCAGCAAGTTTAGGTATTGCAAGTGTAATTTTTGCAAAAAAAGAAAACGTATTAGTTTTTCCTACAGGAATTATTAGCACTTGTATTTATATTTATTTATTATCTCAATGGAATTTATTTGGGGATTTAATTATCAATATTTATTATACAATAATGAGTGTTTTTGGTTGGTATATGTGGACTAAAATTATAGATTCAAAAAAAGAAAAACATTTACCTATCTCTAGAACAACAAAAAAAGAAAAACTTATTGGTTTGGGTATTTTTCTATCTGCTGCAGTTTTTGTAATTTTTATTTACAGACATTACAATATAATGCCAAATAATTTAAATTTTACCGAAAGTGTTTCTTATGCTTTTGATAATTTAACTTCAGGTAGTTTAGAAAAGTTTAGAGATGCTGTACCATTTTTAGATACGTTTACAACCGCAGCGGCTTTTGTTGCTATGTGGTTAATGGCAATTAAAAAAATAGAAAATTGGACTTTTTGGATTATCACCAATATTGTTTCCATACCTTTGTATTTTGTAAAAGGATACGGTTTTACAGGCATACAATATACCGTATTTTTAGTATTAGCAATTTTAGGATATAGACAATGGAAAAAAATCTTAAACAACAAAAAGCAAACGTTGTAAAAGTTGTTCTGTTTGGACCAGAATCTACTGGTAAAACGACACTTTCACAACAATTAGCAAGACATTATAATACGGTTTGGGCGCCAGAATTCGCAAGAGATTATTTACAAGATAAATGGAATAATTACCGAAAAACCTGTACTAATGATGATTTAATTCCGATAGCAATCGGTCAAATGAAATTAGAAAACGATTTAGTTAAAAAAGCAGATAAAGTTCTGATTTGCGATACCGATTTGTTAGAAACCAAAGTCTATTCACAAGAATATTATGGTGGTTTTGTAGATAAAAAATTAGATAAAGCCGCTAAAGAAAATCAATACGATTTATACTTATTAACGTATATAGATACGCCTTGGGAAGCAGACGATTTACGCGATAGACCAGAACTACGCTTAGAAATGTTTAATGCTTTTGAAAATGCTCTAAAAACACATAACAAAAACTATATTTTATTAAAAGGCGACAAAGAAACCCGTTTTAAAAAAGCAACGAAAGCTATTGATAAAATACTAAAAAGTAAAAATAATTTAGATAGTTTTTCGGATAATTTAGAAGATTTAGACATGCATTTTATGCATCAAAATGATGGGTTTGATTTGTTTTAACTAACCAATTACCGTTTTAAATTAGAAAAAATATTGAAATGTTAACCAAAAAAATGAAATAGATACATTGTATAAGAAATACCCTTTTGACCCAAGAGCAAAACATCATTGCATTATTGCTATTGGTTTTGCAATTTGGATTTTTTTGTTTTTATATTTTACTGAACCATTAGATATTCGGGTTTTTACAGATAATGAAAAATTAGCATATTTACCTTTATATAGTGTTGCAGTGGCAATTACTTATCTATTAATAATACCATTACAAAAACGATTATTTTTTAAAAGTAATAAAAAATGGACTTTTAAAAATGAATTCATCACTTTAAGTATTTTTTTATTTATTAGTTTGATTGTGATAAGAATTTTATTTGTTTATGTAGTAATGTATGATGAAGAAACCTATAATTTAATTGATTTTATAGAACTATTTTTTTTACCAGCAATGATTACTTTATTTCCGATGATAATTTTAAGTCGTTGGTCTTTTGGACGTTATTTTGAAAAAAAAATTGAAGATCAAAAAATAGAAATTAAAGGCGATGGAAATTACGAAAATCTACGAATTTTATATAAAAATCTAGTTTATATAAAATCGGATGATAATTATATTGAGGTTTCGTACTTAGAAAATACAATATTAAAAAAAGCACTAATTAGAACTAAAATTTCTTCCGTTAAGGAAACATTTTCTCAATTATTACAAACACATCGTTCTTACTTAATAAATTCTTTTCATTTTAAACAATGGAATAATAAAACTGGTAAAACGGAATTACTACTTACAAATGATATAAACATTCCTGTTTCAAAAACTTATATACAGCAAGTTAAAATTGCACTAGATTTAACAAAATAATCATTTATAAAAATTAGGTGTTTTTTTACCACAAAATAACCAAATTTCGCCACAAGGCGCGTAAATAAATTAATTATGAAAGATTGCAAAAGTATTTTTGTGATATAATAATTTAAATAATTTATCATGAAAACAAAAATATTAATAATTGTATTAATCATTAGTTTAGTTAAATGTTGTCAATCTCATGAAATCATTACTATTGACAAACTTGCAGATACCACTAAAATCACAAGTCATTTAACTAACATTACTAAAACAGACAAACCAAGAAATTATAAAAATTTAAGCACATTAAACTTTGTGGCAGATTATATTTATAAAGAATTTAAAACATATGCGGACACTACTTATTATCAAAAATATGATGTAAAAGGAAACGAATACAAAAATGTAATTTCAATTTTTGGTAGTGAAAACGAAAAAACAATTGTTGTTGGAGCTCATTACGATGTTGCAGGAAATCAACAAGGAGCAGACGATAATGCAAGCGGAACAGTTGCTTTATTAGAATTAGCAAGAATGTTAAAAGGGCAAAAATTAAATTATCGTATCGAATTAGTCGCTTACACTCTAGAAGAACCTCCATTTTTTAGAACCAAACAAATGGGAAGTTACATTCATGCAAAATCTATGAAAGATAATAAGGTAGATCTTTATGGAATGGTTTGTTTAGAAATGATTGGTTTTTTTGATGATGCTAAAAATTCACAAACATATCCGTTAAGTATTTTGAAATTAATTTTTGGCAACAAAGCAAATTATATAACTATGGTTAATAAATTTGGAAAAGGAAAGTTTGCCAGAAAATTTAGCAATCAATTTAAAAGTAAAAAATTGATAAAAACTAAAAATTTTATTAGCCCAGCATCGTTACAAGGAGTAGATTTTTCGGATCATTTAAACTATTGGAAATTTGGTTATAGCGCTGTTATGATTACAGACACTTCATTTTACAGAAATGAAAATTATCATAAAAAAACAGATACTATGGACACTTTAAATATTCCTAAAATGGCAAGTGTAATCACTTCGGTTTATTTAACTTTGATAAATCTAAAATAACTCCACAAAACATTTGTAAAAACAGAACAGTTATTAAAAATAAATTTTATTTTGCAGATTCATTTGTTAATCATTTAAAATCTGCGTAAAACAAATCCCATGAAAAATAAACTAAAAGCCGTAGAAACATTTCACAATGCATTTAAAATCACTAATCGGGAAACTCCGATAGCATTTACTAATGACAAAGAAGTAAATCTTCGTTTTGAATTAATGGATGAAGAAAATAAAGAATATCTAGAAGCCGCAAAAAACAATGATTTAGTAGAAGTTGCCGATGCGCTCGGAGACATGTTATATATTTTGTGCGGCACTATTTTATCTCACGGAATGCAGCATAAAATCGAAGAAGTTTTTAATGAAATTCAAAGATCTAATATGAGTAAATTAGGTGAAGATGGAAATCCGATTTACCGAGAAGACGGAAAAGTTTTAAAAGGACCAAATTATTTTAAACCGAATTTAAAACCGATTTTAGAAAAATAATTATACGTTTATTTAAAATAACTTGTCTATCGAAAAGATAGGAATTAAAGCAAATGTAGGTATTTAAAAAACGTGATAAAATTTAAAAAGTTTGTGTTTAAATAATTACTTTTAACCAAAATAAAAACAATATGATATTTCAAGTAACAAAATTCAATCGTACAACTTTATCTTTTTTTTTAGAAGAGTTAACACCAGAACAATTATTTTTTACTCCTAAAGGATTTAAAAATAATATTTTATGGAATATTGGTCATATTTTAATTACCGAACAAATGCTAACTTACAGTTTATCAGGATTAAAAATACCAGTAGATAAGAAATTTGTAACACTTTATGGAAAAGGAACTTTTCCACAAACAGAAGTTTCACAAGACGCCATAAATGACATAAAAAAACACTTAATTACTGCCAATAAACAAACGCAAATAGATCTTAAAAAAGGCACTTTTAAAACCTATAATAAATACGAAACAAGTACAGGAATAACATTAAATAATGTGGAAGAAGCATTGCAATTTAACCTTTTTCATGAAGGTATTCATTTAGGAATAATCCTTTCTATTAAAAAACTTCTTGTGTAATCAAAACTATTTGTATTTTTGATTTTCTCAAAAAACCTAAAACACTATGGATTTTTACGCAATTGCAACAATATTAATCGTTATATCCGCAATTTTTGGTTATATAAACGTAAAATTTTTAGAATTACCAAACACCATTGGTTTAATGCTAATTACAATTGTGTTTACCTTAGCTGTTTTAATTATCAGTTATTTTGACACCACACTTTTAGACAAAGAAAGAGAATTAATTGGCAGTATAGATTTTGGTAAATTATTACTAGATGTTATGTTAAGTTTCTTACTTTTTGCAGGCGCTTTACATACAAATTTTCAGCAGTTAAAAATACAAAGAAAACCTATTTTAGCATTCGCAACTTTAGGAACTTTTATATCTACTTTTTTAGTTGGTATTTTTGTTTTTTATGGGTTAAAAGTAATAAATCTTGACACAGAATTTATATACTGTTTATTGTTTGGCGCATTAATTTCGCCAACAGACCCAATTGCAGTTTTAGGGATTCTAAAAAAAGTTGGCGCACCAAAAAAATTAGAAACAAAAATAGTTGGCGAATCTCTTTTTAACGATGGTGTTGGTGTTGTGATTTTTATAACCATATATGGAATTGCAAGTAAAGGTATGGAACATTTTTCATTAGCACATACAGGTTTAGAATTTATTAAAGAAGTTGGTGGCGGTTTAGTTTTAGGCGGAATTTTAGGTTACATAACTTATATTTTATTAAAATCGATTAATGATTACGATACCGAAGTTATCATAACGATAGCAGCAGTTATGGGCGGCACTTTATTAGCACAAAAATTACATATTTCGGCACCTTTAGCAATGGTTGTTGCTGGTTTAGTGGTTGGTAATGATACGGTAAGACAAAGTTCTATGAGCGAAGTAACCGAACAATATGTAGATAAATTTTGGGAATTAATAGATGTACTTTTAAATACAATTCTGTTTGTTATGATTGGTATGGAATTACTCATGCTTACTTTTGAAAAAGAATATTTCCTTGCAGGAATTTTAGCAATTCCAGCAATATTATTTGCAAGATATTTATCCCTTTTACTACCAATAAAATTCTATAAAAAGAAACTAGATTTTGTAAAAAACACTAATGCATTAATGACTTGGGGCGGATTGCGTGGCGGAATATCCATTGCGTTAGCTTTATCTCTAACCGATGCAATGCACAAAGATTTATTCTTGGTAATGACTTATACCGTTGTAGTTTTTTCTATAATTGGTCAAGGATTAACAGTAGGAAAATTGATTAAGAAGTTGACATAATCTATAGATACTTTAGATTCTATGGAAGTTTTTGTTTCTATTGTTGAAAAGCGGTATCAAAAGTATCTATAGAACCAATAGAACAAAAATGAGTTATAAAAAATTAAATATTTGGCAATTGTCAAGGTTATTAGTGATAGATATACATGCTATGTCTTTAAAACTACCATCTTTTGAAAAATTTGAAGTTGGTAGTCAAATTAGACGTTCTATGAAATCGGTTAAAGCAAATATTGTTGAAGGTTATGGGAGGCGACGTTATAAAAAGGACTATATTCGTTTTATAGTTTATTCACTTTCGTCTAACGATGAAACAATAGATCATTTAGAAACTTTATTTGAAACAAAATCATTAACTAATGAGTTATTATATAAAAATTTACACCTAAGGTTAAATCAATTAGGAATAAAAATTAATAATTTCCTACAAAGTGTAGAGAAAAATCACAATAAGTATTATCCACAATCAGAGAAACCATAGTATCAATAGTATCAACAGAATCCATAGAAAATGAAATTCAACACAAAAGTAATACACGGTAATCAAAGTCACGAACCAAGTACAGGAGCAGTTATGGTTCCAATTTTTCAAACTTCGACTTATGTACAACAAAGTCCAGGTAAAAATAAAGGTTACGAATATTCACGTGGTGAAAACCCAACAAGAACTGCTTTAGAAAATGCTTTTGCATCTATAGAAAACGCAAAACACGGTTTGGCATTTGGTTCGGGTTTAGCAGCAACGGATTGTGTAATGCGAATTTTTAACCCGAATGATCATATCATTGCAGGTGATGATTTGTATGGCGGATCTTATAGAATGTTTACTAAACTGTTTGCTAAATACGGTTTAAAATTTACGTTTGTGGATATGAATAATCCAGAAAACGTAGAAAAAGCAATTACTAAAGACACAAAACTTATCTGGTTAGAAACACCAACAAATCCGTTATTAAAAGTAACCGATATTCTTGCAATTACACAAATTGCTAAAAAGCACAATTTAATGACTGCTGTAGATAATACATTTGCAACACCATATTTACAAAATCCGTTAGATTTAGATGCAGATATTGTGATGCATTCAGCAACAAAATATATTGGCGGACATTCCGATATTGTGATGGGAGCTTTAATGATAAATGACGATAAATTACACCAAGAATTAAAATTCGTACAATTTGCTGCAGGTGCAATTGCAGGACCAATGGATTCGTTTTTGGCTTTACGTGGTATAAAAACATTATCGGTTAGAATGCAAAGACATTGTGAAAACGGTAAAAAAATCGCTTCTTTTTTAGATAAGCATGACAAAGTAGAAACTGTATATTATCCAGGTTTAGAAAGTCATCCAAATCACGAAGTTGCTAAAAAACAAATGAATGATTTTGGCGGCATGATTTCTTTTAGATTAAAAGATAAATCACAAGCAACTACGTTTAAAATGTTAGAAAGTTTCAAGGTTTTTACTTTAGCAGAATCACTTGGTGGCGTAGAAAGTTTGGTAAATCATCCAGCAACAATGACACACGCGTCTATACCAGAACCAGAAAGAATGAAATTAGGGATTACAGATTCATTAACACGTTTGAGTGTTGGTATTGAAGATGTAGATGATTTAATAGGTGATTTAGAGCAAGTTTTAAGTATGATTTAATTATCTTCTAAATTCACTTAATAAAATAGCAGTAGCTGTTGCTACATTTAAACTTTCGGTTTGTTGCATTTTACCAAATTTTGGTATGCTTATATTATTCTGAATAATAGTAAGGTTTTGTTCTGAAATACCATTTGCTTCATTTCCTAAAACTATAATTGCTTCTTTTGGTAATTTTTCACTGTAAATATTTTTACCATTCATAGTAGTTGCAAAAACAGGTAATTTCGTATTTTGTAGATAATTATTTAAATCGGTATAAATGATAGAAATTCTTGTTAGAGAACCCATAGAAGCTTGTATTGCTTTTTCATTAAAACAATCAACTGTTTCTTTAGAACAAACTAGTTGAGATGCACCAAACCAATCACATAGTCTAATTATTGTTCCTAAATTTCCAGGATCTTTAATAGCATCTAAGGCTATTATTAATCCGTTTTCTTTTAAATTCTCTTTAGTATTTGGTATTTTAAAAACCGCTAATATTTGATTTGGATTTTTTAAAAAACTGATTTTTTTCAGTTCGTTTGCAGAAATTAATTGCCCTAAATTATTTGGCATTTCTAAAAACGCTTCCGTATAAAATAAAGAATCTAATTCAAATTTTGAATTTAAAAACTCTATAACCGACTTTTTACCTTCTACAACAAATAAAGCGTGTTTATTACGATGTTTTTTAGTCTTTAAACTTGCTATTATTTTAATTTTATTTTTACTTAACATAGTTTTTAGACTTTGGTTTATTTATAGTACTTTTGGTTGTTATAATATCTACCAATTGATTAAACAGATTACAAAAATAGTATTAATTATTTTAGTTGCTTTAATTACTTCATGTAATGCAATAAAAAGAGTAAGTGACCAAGAATATTTATTAGATAACAATACTATTTATGTAAATGATAAAAAATCAAACAATTTAGAATTATATAGTTTTATAGTTCAAAGACCTAATCAGAAAACATTAGGACTTCCTATAGCTTTATATGTATATAATTGGGCAAACCCTAAATTTGAAGAATCTTTTGAAGATTGGATTATAAATCATCCTAAAAAAACTCATTTTTATGATAAAGGATTTTCGCGAAAACAAACAAGATCAGTTTATAATTTTAATAAAGGTTTTAATAATTGGTTGAAAAAAAGTGGTGAAGAACCGATTGTTTTAAACACTAAAAAAACCAAAAAAACGATTAACACTTTAAGAAAGTATTTTGAGAATCAAGGTTTTTTGGATGTTGAAATATCTCATATAGAAAATAAAACCAACAAAAAAGTTACCATTGATTATTTAATTAAAACTAACGAAGCTTATTTTTTAGATTCGATAAGCACTAAAATAAGTTCTAAAGTTTTAGACTCTTTGTATAAGTTGCAAAAATCCAAATCCTTTGTAAAAGAAGAGGATCAATACAATTATAGAAATTTAGAAAAAGAACAATTACGTCTTACCAAATTATTTAGAAACTCAGGCGTTTTCAAATTCAATAAAGATTATATTGTTTTTGAAGCGGATTCTGTTACAACTAAAAATAAAATAGGACTTGAATTAAATATTTCAGATCAAATTATTGAAAATGAAGATAGTATCTATGCCGTACCATTTAAAATTCAGAAAGTAAAAAAGATAAATATTTATACAGATTACTCTTTTAATACCAAAGATGAACCTTATTTAGATTCTGTTTTTTATAAAGGGTACACATTTTTATCTCATAAAAAGTTAAAATTCAACCCAAAACATTTTGTAAATGCACTTGGTATTACGCCAGATAGTATTTATAAAGACAAAGAACGTCTTCAAACTAGAGATTATTTAAGAGATCTTAAAATGTTTAGATCACCGATTTCGATTGAATATAAAGAAAATGAAGACGGTTCATTAACAACAGATATTTTTTTAACACCATTAAAAAAATATGGTATTGCAACTGAAGTAGAAGCGACACACAGTAATATAAAACCATTTGGTTTATTAGGTAAATTTGCTTTTTTAGATCGTAATATTTTTAAAGGTTCTGAAATTTTTGAACTTTCTTTTCAGGGTTCTTTTTTAAATATAGCGGAAGATGCTGCAAATCCTGATTTTAATTTTTTCGGTTTTACTGCTTGGGAAATTGGTGCAACTACTTCTTTAAAAATGCCTAGAATATTTTTTCCGATAAAGACAACTAAGTTAATCCCTAAATCAATGCGACCTAAAACGGATATTAGTTTTAATATTAATTTTCAAAAAAACATAGGTTTAGATAGACAAAATATTACTGGTAATATTAGTTATTTTTGGCAAAAAAGTAATAAAGAAAAACATCAATTAGATTTACTTAATATTCAATATATTAATAACTTAAATACAGATAATTATTTTGATGTATATGGTTCCGAATTTAGCAAACTAAATTTGGTGACACAAACTATTGTGGACCCTATTAATATGGATATAGATGGTAATATTACAAATGCTTTAGGTTATATTAACTTTATTTTAGATCCAATAAATAGTTTTAGATTATCGAATCCTACAGAATATCAAAGTGTACAAAGTGTGCAAGAAAGAAGAAATATTATAACCGAAGATGTATTAGTGCCAATAATCTCTTACTCATACACTTATGATAATAAAAAAAACATAAATGATAATCAGTTTTCTTTTTTTAGAGGAAAAATTATTTCCGCAGGTACAATAACTAGCGCTATTGCGAAAAAAAATGCGGAAGGAAGAAAAGAATTATTCGATTTGCCAATTGCACAATACATTAAAACAGAACTAGAATATAAAAAATATTGGGATTTAGGTAGAGATCATCATTTAGTATTTAGATCTTTTGTTGGTGCGGCAATTCCTTTTGGTAACTCTTCGGATATTCCATTTAGTAGATCTTATCGTGCTGGCGGATCAAATGACATAAGAGCTTGGCAAACATTTGACTTAGGTCCAGGAACTTCATTAACTAATTTAGAGTTTAATATTGGTAATTTAAAGACTATTTCTAATTTTGAATACCGATTTAAATTCATTAATAGTTTTTACGGTGCTTTATTTATTGATGCTGGTAATGTTTGGGATTTAACAAATTCTGACCTTACTGATGATAATGCAAAATTTAAAGGTCTTAGCTCCATACAAGATATTGCTGTTGGTTCTGGTTTTGGTATTCGTTATGATTTTAGTTTTTTAATATTTAGAGTAGATTTAGGTTTTAAAACCTACGAACCTTATTTAGAAGAAAATAAATGGTTTCAACATTATAATTTTAAAAATGAAGTCTTTAATTTTGGTATTAATTATCCTTTTTAGTTAATTTGTTAAACAAGAAATTATTAAGAGTTTAAAGCGTTATTTTTTTTGTATATTTGAATATCTCTAGTAAGATAAAAAGTTATGAGTACATTAGAAATTAAGCAAGAATTACAAGATATTATTAATAAGGGCGATGAAAGTTTTGTAGAAAAAATCTATGAAATGGTTCTTAATTTTCAAACTACGCTTAAAAGAGAAAAAATGATTTTAGAAGGCGAAGAAGATATTAAAAAAGGTAACTTACATAGTTCTGACGAAATAAAAAATTTCATTTCAAATTGGAAACCTTAAACAACCTTATTTTTTGGACAACAAGGTCAAAAAGAGATTTAGCAAAAATATTAAGTTTTAATACAGATCTTTTTAATTTAAAGAAAGCAAAAGAAATTGCTTATAAAATTGAAGATTGTACAAAAGTTTTAATTCGTTTTCCAAAAATTGGTGCTATTGATAACGAATTTTTACACCTTAAAATAAATTACCGAAAAATATTCCAACACCATTGTAAAATAACTTACCGAGTTGGTAAAAACAAAATATTTATTATTAGAGTATTTGATATGCGACAACATCCTAATAAAAACAGATGATTTTAATAATAAATAAAATTCTTACCCAATAAAACACTACAAATTTTCACTAATTCGTGTTTCTTTTTCCTACTTTTGTATTCCATAAATTAAAAATAGAATGACACATAACATTAAATCCGGTGTAGCAAGCGGCGAAACAGTACAGGGAATTTTTAAATTAGCAAAAGCAAAAAATTTCGCATTGCCCGCTGCAAATGTTGTTGGTAGCAATACTATAAACGCAGTTATGGAAACGGCAAAAATGTTAAATGCTCCTGTAATTGTTCAGTTTTCAAATGGTGGCGGTTATTTTAATGCTGGTAAAGGTCTTTCTAATGAAAACCAAAAAGCAGCGATTGCTGGTAGTATAGCAGGTGCAAAACATGTACACTTATTAGCAAAAGAATACGATATACCAGTTATTTTACATACAGATCATTGTGCAAAAAAACTATTACCTTGGATTGATGGTTTGTTAGATGCAGGCGAAAAACATTATAAAGAACATGGTGTGCCATTATATAGTTCGCATATGATTGATTTATCTGAAGAACCATTAGAAGAAAATATCGAGATATGTAAACGATATTTAGAAAGAATGGACAAAATTGACATGACTTTAGAAATTGAATTAGGTATTACTGGTGGCGAAGAAGATGGCGTAGATAATACCGATGTAGATGTTTCTAAATTATATACACAACCAGAAGAAGTTGCTTATGCATACGAGGAATTAAAGAAAGTAAGTCATCGTTTTACTATTGCTGCTTCCTTCGGAAATGTACATGGTGTTTATAAACCTGGTAATGTAAAATTGACTCCAAAAATATTAGATAATTCACAAAAATATATTGAAGAAAAATTTAATACAGAAAGCAATCCAGTAGATTTTGTTTTTCATGGCGGTTCTGGTTCAACACCAGCAGAAATCGAAGAAGCAATAGGTTATGGTGTTATTAAAATGAATATAGATACCGATTTACAATATGCTTTTATGGCAGGAATTCGCGATTATTTTAATGACAATACAGATTATTTAAAAGGTCAAATTGGTAATCCAGATGGCGATGATATGCCAAATAAAAAGTATTATGATCCAAGAAAATGGCTTCGTTTTGGCGAAGAATCTTTCAAAAAAAGATTAAAGCAAGCATTTGAAGATCTTAATTGCGTAGATGTACTTTAAAATTTGTTAAATCGTTTTTTGTTTAATTGTTGAATCGTTTCTATTAAACAATAAAAGATTATACATTAAACAACAGTTACACAAGTAAACAAATTAACAATTAAACAATAATATATGAGTTGGTTTAAAAGAAAAGATAAAGGAATTAGCACTCCTACAGAAGAAAAAAAGGACGTACCTAAAGGACTTTGGTATAAAACCCCAAGTGGTAAAGTTATCGAAACAAATGAGTTAAAAGAAAACTTGTATGTTAGTGAAGAAGATGGTTACCATGTAAGAATTGGTTCTAAACAATATTTTGAAATGTTTTTTGATGATAATAAATTCAAAGAACTAGATGAAAACCTTACATCTAAAGATCCTTTAAAATTTTCGGATAAAAAAAAGTATACAGATCGTTTAAAAGCGGCACAAGAAAAGACCAATTTAAAAGATGCGGTTAGAACTGCGGTAGGTAAATCTTTAGGTAAAGATATTGTAATTGCAGCAATGGATTTTGCTTTTATTGGCGGTTCTATGGGTTCGGTTGTAGGAGAAAAAATTGCTAGAGCAATTACGTATTCTATTAAGAAAAAAGTACCATTTTTAATGATTTCTAAATCTGGTGGCGCAAGAATGATGGAAGCATCTTTATCTTTAATGCAATTGGTAAAAACTTCTGCAAAATTAGCGCAATTAGCAGATGCTAAAATACCATACATTTCTTTGTGTACAGACCCAACAACTGGCGGAACAACAGCATCGTTTGCTATGTTAGGTGATATTAATATTGCCGAACCAAATGCTTTAATTGCTTTTGCAGGACCAAGAGTTGTAAAAGACACTACGGGTAAAGAATTACCAGAAGGTTTTCAAAAATCGGAATTTGTTCTAGAACACGGATTTTTAGATGCTATTTATCATAGAAAAGAACTTAAAAAACAAGTGAATTTATATATTGATTTAATATTAAATCAACCTGTTAGATCATAAAAAGGTGCTCGAAACATGAGGAAAACTCTACTAATATTAATAATTTTATTCATTAATAAGTCATTTACTCAAAATAGATTGAATGGAGTTATACTTGATTCAGAGACTAGAAAACCTATTGAATATGTAGATATATACAATAGTGCCAATTTTACTTCGGCAAACTCAGAAGGTGAATTCTTATTTGTTTCAAAAAAGGATTCTGTTAAAATAAGATTACTTGGTTATAAACCTATTTACTCAACTTTTGAGAAAATAAAAAAAGACACAATCTTTTTGGAAAGTAAGTTTGAAATGTTGGATGAAATCATTTTAGGAAATTCAAACCCAATAAAAAATGCTTACAAAGAATTACATAACAACTACTTATTTACACCATATTCTGAATCATTCTTTTTAAGATGCCTTTTAAAAAAAGATGGAGTGATTATCAGACTACAAGATCTAAATGGCTTAGTTAAAAGAGAAACTCTGTTTTCGACTTCAAAAAGACCAAGGCCTAAAAAAAATTACGAAATAGAAATTTTGAATATGCGTAAAGCAGGTATTAAAGAAAAAGATATTTATGTCTCTATGTATAATTTTAAGCAAATACTTGATTTCGGTGTTTCTATAGGAATTAACACTAAATTATATGACTTCGAAGGGGCGAAATCTGAAAATAATGAATATATAAAATATCATTTTTCACCAAAATCAGAAGAAAAATCAAAAATGGAAGGTTATTATTTAATAAATAATAAAGACAAAGCTATTTTAGAGTTTAAATTAAAAAATATTATCACTGAAAAAATATTTCAGAAAAAACGAGGAATTAAATATAGAACAACTTCTTTTGAATATTCGGCATACTTCAAAAAAAACATTGAAGAGAATATATACTTTTTAGATAAAGCTAAAATAATAGCTCAACTCGAAGTTATCTCAGAAGAAAAAAAAACAATATACGATATAGAATATTCTTGGATAACATTAAGTAAAACAAAAAAAGAAGTTGATAAAAATATATCTGTTAAGAAAGATATTTTTAAGATAAAAAAGTCTTTCAATCCAGAGTTTTGGAATAAACAAGAATATTTATTACTAACTAATGAAATGTTGAAATTTCTAAAAAAATTAGAAAACTCTAAAAAGGAATTTAAAACCGTTACGAATATAAAAAAGGAATAAACTGTAGGTAATGGTTATACTTGATTGCTTTATCCTTATATCTTTAGGCGAAGCAGTCTTAAATCTATTATCAACAACTATGCTTTCCAATTTCCCAATCATTTTTGCCTAAATATTTATTTCCACTTTCGATGGCATCATTTTCTAAGGTAGTTCCCATAGAATCATTCCAGCGGTTTAAGTAACCAAAAAGAGAAATTACACCTAACATTTCTACAATTTCACCATCATTCCAATACTTATGTAATTCTTTTTGAATTTCATCATTTACATTATTTGGTATAATAGAAGCAGCAATCGAAAAATCTAAAGCAGCACGTTCAGTGGCATTAAAAGCGTTGTGAGTTTTATATTCCCAAACATTATCTAGCTGTTCTTGATCTGCTCCATAACGTTCCGCTGCTCTAATAGCGTGTGCTTGATATAAATAGACGGATTATCAATTGCCATTTTACCAATAATTGGTCCGCCAAAAGACCAACTCATTAGTATAATTTTGTTTTCGGTGTATTTGTTTGCAATAAAATTAATTACATCTGCTTGTTTAGCAATAGAAGTTTCGGTTTTACCAAATTCAGAATAACCATAACCTAAACGATCCACAGCTACTAAATTTGCTTTTTCTTGCAAATCTACATCTTGTAAATACTTGTAGTAATTATCTAAAGAACCTGGCGCGCCATGTACAAAAATTATGGTTGGTTTAGATTTGTCGAATATTGTTCTAGAAACATAGCGTATCGATTTTCCGTTAAATGTATCGTGATAAATTTCTATATCTTGACCTATTTCTTGAAACTTTTTCACCATTTTTTTATCACTATCTCTTAAGGTCAAACAAGAATTTGCTAATAATAGTATAGCGAAAAGCATAAATAATAAAATGTATCTTTTCTTTTTGAAACGCTTCATAGATTATGTAATTTTGAAAATAGATTTTAAAAGCACTAAAGATATACTATTTTCGTTAATTAATTATAGTAGTTTTAACAACCAATTCTTACAAATGAACCCGAAGATTGTTTCCTCAAAATGGCTTAATGAACATTTAACCGATTCTAATTTAATTATTTTAGACGCAAGTCAAAAGAATAATAAGAATAAATTATCTTCAAAGTTTGAAAATCTTCACATAAAGAATGCAAGACTAATTGATTTAAAAAATGATTTTAGTGATAAAAACAGTCTGTTTCCAAATACAATTTTATCCGAAAAAGAATTTGAAATCGCTACACAAAAATTAGGAATACATAAAACCAGTAAAATTGTTGTTTATGATAATTTAGGTGTTTATACAAGTCCTAGAGTTTGGTGGCTTTTTAAAACTATGGGGCACAAAAATATTGCAGTTTTAAATGGCGGTTTACCCGATTGGATTAATGATGGTTACAAAACTGAACAAATAAAAAAGACCAATTATAAAAAAGGTGATTTTATTGCGAATTTTAATCCTGAAAATATTGCTTACTTCAAAAATATTAAAGAAAATACTAAATTAGAAAATGCTTTGGTGATCGATGCACGTTCGTCAGACAGATTTCATAGTTTAATTGAAGAACCGAGAAAAGAGTTACGAAGTGGTAAAATAGCAAACTCAATTAATATTCCTTATCAAATGGTTTTAGAAAACGGAAAATTTAAATCTAAGAATGAATTAATTAAACTTTTCAGTAGTTTTGTAACAGTAGATAAACCTTTAATATTTTCTTGTGGTTCAGGAATTACTGCTTGTATTTTGTTAATTGCAAGTGAACTTGTTTTATCACAAAAAAAATCAATTTATGATGGTTCTTGGACGGAATATGCACAATTAGAAAAATAAAACGATGTCAATAGAAATAAAAAATATTACCAAATTTTACGGAAAGCAAAAAGCGGTAGATAATGTAAGTTTTTCCTTAAAATCTGGTGAAATTGTAGGTTTTTTAGGTCCAAATGGGGCAGGAAAATCTACAATAATGAAAATAATTACCACATATATTAAACAAGATGAAGGCGAAGTTTTGGTAAACAATTCAAATACATTAACAGATGCTATTTTGGTTAAGGGAAATATTGGTTATTTACCAGAGCATAATCCGTTATATCTAGAAATGTACGTGAAAGAATATTTGCAATTTTGTGCGGATATTCATAAAGTTGAAAAATCAAAAATTGAGGAAACAATTAGTTTAGTTGGTTTACGAACTGAAAGTCATAAAAAAATAAAACAACTTTCTAAAGGTTATCGTCAGCGAGTTGGTTTAGCTTCTGCGTTACTCCATAATCCTGATGTTTTAATTTTAGATGAACCAACTACAGGTTTAGATCCAAATCAGTTAGTAGATATCCGAAATTTAATAAAAGAAATTGGCAAAGAAAAAACCGTGCTTTTCTCTAGTCATATTATGCAAGAAGTAGAAGCAATTTGTGATAGAGTTATTATTCTTAAAAAAGGAAAGATTGTTACAGATAGTTTAATTTCAGAATTAACAAAAGATAAATCTTTAACAGAAATTTTCACAGAATTAACTACTTAATCCCCATATTATCCGATAATATGGTAAAGTAAATCCCATAATATCCGATAATATGGTAAAGTAAATCCCATAATATCTGATAATATGGTAAAATAGTATTATGTTTGCAATGAAAAAATTATAACACTATGAAATTCAGATTTTTATATAAGTATTTAAAAAAGCATCTACAGCATAAAAATTATACCATAATTACAGGAGCGAGGCAAGTAGGAAAAACTTCATTATTAAAGCAATTATATTTTCACTTATTAAGTGAAAATGAAGAGGCAGTATTACTTAATTTAGAAAATAAGGAGTTATTAAAATCGTTAAATAACGATGTGAAAACGGTTTTTAACCATGTACAAATTGTTCCAAAAAAAATATTAGAAGGTGAAACTAAAAAAAGAATCTATTTATTAATTGATGAAATACAGTATTTAGATGATCCTTCAAATTTTTTAAAATTTTTGTATGATGAGTATGAATATAATGTAAAAGTTGTAGCGACAGGAAGCAGTGCGTTTTATATAGACACAAAATTTAATGACTCACTAGCTGGTAGAAAACGAATATTTCAATTATATCCGCTGTCATTTAACGAATTTTTAGTTTTTAAAAGACAAGAAAAAATAACATCAGAAATCACATATCAAGTTTCTGAACCATCTTATGTGTCAGATTATGCAACAAATACTTATACTTTATTATTAGAATATCTTACTTATGGTGGTTATCCTGCGGTAGTTTTAGAAAAAGATAAAGAAGAAAAGAAATGGTTGTTAAACGAATTAAAAAACTCTTATCTAAGGCGCGATATTATAGAGTCTGGTGTTGATAAAGAGAATAAATTTTTAATGCTAGTTCAAATTTTATCGGATCAAATAGGTAATTTAGTAAACAGTAAAGAATTAGGTAATACATTAGGTTTAGATCATAAAACAGTAAAAAGATATTTATATATTTTAGAAAAATGTTTTCATATAGATTTGATAAAACCATTTTATAGAAATTTAAGAAAAGAACTTACCAAAATGCCAAAAGTCTACTTTAATGATATTGGTTTGCGCAATGCTATTTTAGGTAAATTCGACAACCCTATGAATAGAATAGACAAAGGTGCTTTGTTAGAGAACTTTGTTTATAATCAATTACGAATAAAACATAATCAATCTCAAAATTTAGGTATAAAATATTGGCGAACAGCAGACGGCAATGAAGTAGATTTTGTTATTGAAGAAAGCTTTAACACAGGTTACGCTTTAGAAGTAAAATGGAATTGCAAACAATTTAAACCTACTAAATATAAAAAATTTAGAACTGCGTATCCAAATTATGAACTAAACTGTTTAGATTCTAAAAATATAGAAATACTAACTTATTAAAATTGTAAAGACGTTTTGCAAGAGTAAAAAGTAAAGAGGTTTTGGTAAAACGTCTTTACTTTTGTGTTATCTTTGCGAAAACTTTACAAAATGAACTTAGATTTAATTCCAAATATTAAACATACAAAATCGGGTAATTTCTTTTTATTAGCTGGTCCTTGCGCTATTGAAAGTGAAGAAATGGCTTTTACAATTTGTGAAAAAATTCAAGAAGTAACTAATAAATTAGAGATTCCGTTTATTTTTAAAGGAAGTTTTAGAAAAGCAAACCGATCTAGAATAGATAGTTTTACAGGTATTGGCGATGAAAAAGCATTAGAAATTCTTAAAAAAGTTGGGCAACATTTTAATGTACCAACGGTAACCGATATTCATGAAGCAAGCGATGCTGCATTTGCAGCTAAATATGTAGATGTTTTACAAATACCTGCTTTTTTAGTTAGGCAAACTAACTTAGTAGTTGCTGCTGCAAAAACTGGTAAAGTTGTCAATTTAAAAAAAGGACAATTTATGAGTGCAGATGCCATGCAACATGCGGTAAAAAAAGTAACCGATTCTGGTAATAACAAAGTTTGGATTACCGATCGTGGAACTATGTTTGGTTATCAAGATATGATTGTTGATTTTAGAGGAGTTCCAACAATGCAACAATATGCACCAGTAGTTTTAGATATTACACATTCTTTACAACAACCAAATCAAGCAAGTGGTGTTACTGGCGGAAAACCAGAATTAATCGAAACCATTGCAAAAGCAGGAATTGCTGTTGGCGTAGATGGGATTTTCTTAGAAACACATCATAATCCAAGTATAGCAAAATCGGATGGTGCAAATATGTTAAAATTAGATTATTTAGAAGACTTATTAAGTAAATTAGTTGCTATTCGTAAGACTGTTAATTCTTTTTAGGTTCACGCCACCACAAAGACTCTAAGTCAGAAAGATTCACCAAGAAAATAAAGGTTTTTAATTTTAGTATTCGTAACAAATAATGTAAAAATTCAAAGCGTAAATAAGGTTAGTGAAACTTTGTGTCATTGTGATTTTGTAGTAAAAAAAAAGATAAATTATGTACAAACCAATTTCACAAGAAGAAGAAAGAATAGGTAAAGTCGTAGTCAATGCTGCTTATCAAGTTCATAAAGCATTAGGTCCTGGATTGTTGGAAAAAGTATATGAAGTTTGTTTTTGTCATATTTTACGAAAAGAAGGTTTTAATGTAAAACGACAACAATTTATCCCAATTGTATTTGATGATTTAGTTTTTGAAGAAGGTTTAAGGTTAGACGTTATGGTGAATGATTTAGTTATCTGTGAATTAAAAGCATTAGATAATGTCAATCCTGTATGGGAAGCACAATTATTAAGTCATTTAAAACTTACAGATAAAAGACTAGGTTTTTTGATAAACTTTAATGTACCATTGATAAAAAATGGAATTAAGAGAATGGTTTTCTAATATTGCCACAAAGAAAGATTGAAATTAGTGTAACTTAGAGTCTTTGTGCCTTAGTGGCAATACATCAATTTATTTCTTCTTAAAAGTATTCCAACTACTAAATTTACTTCTTGCAGTATCTGATGGAAAAGCCATTTTTATTGCTTTCTCTTTACTTTCTACCTTCATTTTTAATAAAGTAATCGAGTCTTTTGAAACATTTTTAAAGAAAATAACATAAGGAGTTTCACCACGTTTACCAATCCATCTATTGCTTTTTGATAGAAAAGCATCCTTAACTAAAGTGTATTTCATAACCATTGGTCCGTTCATGATATATTGAATACTATCTTGAAAAACGGTATACGTAACTTTTGCATCTACACCTTTTCCCATAGTAAAACTACGTGCCCAAGTTCCTGAAAATGGAATTTCATTTACTTTTTCTACTTTAGATTTTATAACTTTTTTAGATGTATTCTCTTTACAACTTGTTGCAAATATTAAAGTTACGATTATAATTAATATTGAATTTTTCATTAGGATTAAATTAGTTTAAAAAAACAAAATTACATAATAAAATCAAACATAAAAGGTTTTGAGAATAACCTTTTAAAAACTTAAGAGTTACTCTAACAAATCATATCTAAATTTAGGAAAACCTCTTTGACCTAAATTATCTGTTTCTGTTCCTAAAAATGTAGTAAACTCTATTTTATATACATTATCATCTGTATCTTTTAATACATAAAATCTTTCGGCAGTAACAGTTCCGCTAAAAACACTTCGCCAACTGTTACCAATTGTAGAATGATTAAAACTAAATTCGTTATTATTTACATCATCTAAATTAAATGTATCATAATCTCCATCGACTAAATAAATACTGACGTTAGATTTGCCATTTGTTAAAACGATGTCGCTAAAAAATATAAACCCAAAAGAATTGCCACCAACAAAAAATTCTTGATTAAAAGGCGTAAAATGTAAATCCCATTTATCTTTTTCAGGTTCTACGATTACTTCTGTATTGGTTTCAAAATCGAAGAAATTAAAGTTGTATAATTCGTTTTTTGAAATTGTAACTTCTTGATGTGTCGTGTCATTTAAGTCAGCATATTGTAAAATATAATTTTCGTTATTACGTAAAACTCTAATTTTTTTCCAACCTTTTAAATCTCCACTAATTGCAGCAGAACCAATTTCTGGAGTTACATTAGATAATGCAAAACCTAGATTAACGATATAAACTTTATTATCACTTTCATTTTCAAATACTTCGGAAATAACCAAACCATCTAAATCACCATTATCCGTATCAAAATATGGTACATTTGTTCCATCATTTGTAGAAATTAATGCTAAAGATTGAATGGTTTGTACTTCGGTATCTAAATCGGTAACAGCATCGATATTATTAGTTGTTAAAACGCCTGCGCCCATACCGATGGAAGAATTTAATAATACTTTAAATTCATTCCCTGAATAAAATCCTAAATCCCAAATATCACGCTTAACAACAGTTTCTTCCTCTAAACTTAAATCTATATAAACCGAATTATTTTGATTTGGTCCACCTGTATTTGGCGCTAAAGTTGTACCTGAAGAAATAGGATCTACAGATAAACTAAAAAAAGTTATTTCATTATCGGTATTTCCGCTAATCACACTATTGCTATGTGTGTTTTCTTCAATGGTAAAAGTTACTATTTTATCTAAACCTTCAAAAGCATCTATCAATTTTGAAAATGTAAAATTCACTTCCAAATCGCCAATATTAAAATTTAAAACGATTTTATTATTTTCATTTATTGCTGGTATAGTCGAAAAATCATCATGTAAATTAATATTTTCATTTCCTAAAACATCAATAGTAATAGTACCTTTTTCAGTTGCTGGTTTATTAAAAACTAATAATAATTCTTGTTCTGTTTGTAATTCTTCTAAAAAAAATTCACTAGAATCAAATGCTGCTCCAAAGATGTCTATAATTTCTCCGTCATCTTCGCTACAACTATATCCTAAAAATAAGATGCTTAATATGAGTATGATTTTATTTGTAATTTTCATGGTTATATGTTTAAATTGTATGCTAGTTTAAAATAATAAGATGTCCCATAAGCAAAGTCTACATCAAAAACAGTTGCACCATTTAATTTGGTTTTAATAGTTTTTTCATTTAATAAATTACGAACGCCTATGGTTGTAGTGATTTTATTGTTGTAAAATTTCTTCTGAGCCGAAGCGTTTAACCAACTAAAGGAATCTCTTTCGCCTTCTTCAAAACCATTTATTGTTTGAAAAAATACAGGACTTTTGCCAGTTAGTTTATAACTTAAATTAAAATTAGTATTCCATTTAGGTATGGTGTAAGCTAATGAGGAATTAACTTCTAGTGCATATAAAAAATCATCGTTAGCATTTGTTTCACTATCTAATACTTTTGAAGTACCTGAATATGACAAACCTAATTTTGCTTTAAACCTTTTATAATTTATAGCGTTATTTAAATTAATACCAAAATATTTATACTCATCAATATTAATGTATAAATCTCTTCTTGGTGTAACTGTAAAATCAACGGTAACTAATTCAATTCTGTCGTTAACATCTAGATAAGTAACTGTTAATTTATTAGTTAGTTTTACAGCATCGCCAAACCAAGTTTCTTTTTTTAAATGTGTAAAAAAGGAATAACTTTTTTCTGGTATTAAATTTTCGTTACCTCTTACATTATGTTGTGCATCTACAAAAAATGTAAATAATTCTTCAAAATTTGGTGTTCTATACGCTGTACCAATAATATTTCTTAAAGTTAAACCTTTGCCGAAGTCGTATTTTGTACTTAAGGATGCTGCAAACTGATTATCAAATTCTGATTGAAAAGAATATCGGATTCCAGGTTTGAAAGATAATTTTTCGTTTGGATGATACACTGCTTCCGTAAAAAAATCATAATTAGTTAGACTATGTTTAATATTGTTTCCTGGAATATTACTTACCGAAGCATCTGCAAATCCTTTTTGATTAGACAACTCATAACCAACCTGAAAATTATATTTTTTGCCTTTAATAAAATTACCAAACGTTGCTTTAGAATGAAATGCATTTAAAGACAAATATTCTGCCGTTTCGTTATTAGTTTCTTGTAATTGATTGATGAAAAATTGGTAAGTTTCTACATCTCTTGTCAATTCTTGATAAGAAGCAGAAGCATTATACAAAACACCATTTTTAAATTTACCATTGGTATTTATTTGATGAGAAATTCGGTTGTTTTCAAAGATAGAATCTCTCGAAAACGGATTGGGAATAGTCGTTTGAGGATGTATATTTTGTACTACAATTGCACTAAATTGATCTAAATTTTCATTAAAAACAGCTAGTTTATAAAAAATATTAAAATGATTTTTTTTATATTTTAAAATAGTTTTTATATTTAATTGCTCTTTCGGTAACCATTTATAACCACGACCAACTTCGTTTAATTCTGTTAAATTTTCTACGGTTTCGTTAAAAAATTTACCTTTTCTGTTTTCTAAAAAACCATCAAATTCATTTCGACTTAGATCTAGACTTGCATAAAAATTATCATTTATATTATGTGCAACTTTAAACGTTTGAATATGTCTACCTTTATTACCTAACTTATATTCTTCTCCGACAGTTTCCTCTTGTAAAGAAGCGACAATTTCCCATTTATGTTTAGATGATTTTTTAGTGATAATATTAATGATTCCTGTTACTGCATTTTCGCCAAATGTAACTGCCATAGAACCTTCTACAATTTCAACTTGCTTTACATTTTCTAAACTTAACTGTGTTAAATCTACATTATTACCTATGCCAGTATCGCTTACAATAGGTACGCCATCAATCAAAATTTTAAAATATTGACCATCTAAACCAAATAGCGAAACTGTTGAACTGCCTCTACCAGTATCTGGAGTTATGGTTAAATTTAATTCATTGGTTAACAAATCGGACATATTACTTCCTGCTTGTCTTTCGATATCTTTTTGTGAAATTACTTTGACTTCAAAAACCGATTTTTTAACCGATTGCGGTGAAAGTTGTCCAGTAATTACAACTTCATCTAACTTATTTGGTAAAATGCTATCTTGTTTTGCTTCTTGTGCATGAATTTTGAAAGAAAAAAATATCAAAAAAAGCACTATTAAATGTTTGTTCATTTTAATTTATCTAAATAATATGGGCAAAATTAATAGAATAAAAAAGTTAAAAATATCCTTATAAGAATTTAAAACATCGAAGGAAATTAAAAAACATTATTAATATAATGTATTGTTATTCAATATTTTAAATGCATTATTTAATAACGTATTTCGAATTACACTATAATTTAAAATCAAAAACAACGATTAAAAAACAAAAAATATCGCCAAAAGAAAAACCGAAATGATTAAAACATCATTTCGGTTTTTTTAAATTTAAAGTACAATCTATCTTTCTATATTTAGAGTATAAAAACAGCACTTTTTTAAACTTACATCATATATATAATAAAATCAATCCTTTTTTAGTAATTTTGAGGATTACTAATTAATTATCAAATTATATAAAATGAAAAAAATATTTATTTTAAGTTTCGTTTTTGTTTCTTTATTATTTACTTCATGTAAAGAAGAAGTTAAAACTGAAAAAAAATCAGAAACTAAAAAAGTCAAAACAAGTACTAAAAGTACCTTTGTAGAGCAATTTGCAGATATTAAAGTATTGCGTTATCAAATTCCGCAATGGGATAAATTATCGTTAAAACAGCAAAAATTAGTTTATTACTTAACCCAAGCAGGTTTAAGTGGTAGAGATATTATGTACGATCAAAATTATAGACACAACTTAACTATTAGACGTGCTTTAGAAAATGTATATACTAATTATAAAGGCGACAAATCTTCAAACGATTGGAAAGCATTCGAAACTTATTTAAAAAGAATATGGTTTGCAAACGGAATACATCATCATTACGCAAACAGTAAATTTAAACCAGCATTCTCTAAAGAATATTTTAATACCTTATTAAAAGAAACAAATACGACTTTAAAAGGTAATGCTTATGAAGTTATTTTTAATAATAAAGATGCTAAAAAAGTAAATTTAGACACCAAAAAAGGGTTGATTTTAGGTTCCGCAGTTAATTTTTACGGCGCAAATGTTACTGCAAAAGATGTGGATAATTTCTACGGAAAATTAGCAGATAAAAATGACAAAACTCCAGTTGAGTTAGGTTTAAATTCTCAACTAGTTAAAGAAAATGGTGTTTTAAAAGAGCGTGTTTATAAAAGTGGTGGTCTTTATGGAAAGGCAATAGATAAAATTATCTTTTGGTTAGAAAAAGCAAAAGGTGTTGCTGAAAACGAAAAACAAGCAGAAGCATTTGCTACGTTAATTGCGTATTTTAAAACAGGAGATTTAGAAAAATGGAATGACTATAATGTACTTTGGGCAACAAATACTGAAGGCGATATTGATTATATTTTAGGTTTTATTGAAGTTTATAATGATCCTAAAGGTTATAGAGGTTCTTACGAAACTATTGTGGAAATTAAAGATTTCGAAATGTCTAAAAAAATGGCAATTGTAGCAGAATCTGCACAATGGTTTGAAGATAATTCTTCTATTATGAAAGCACACAAAAAAGCAAATGTGGTTGGCGTTTCTTATAAAACGGTTAATGTTGCTGGTGAAGCTGGTGATTCTTCGCCTTCTACACCAATTGGTGTTAATTTACCAAATAATAATTGGATTAGAGTTGTGCATGGTTCAAAATCAGTTTCTTTAGGTAATATTATCGAAGCTTACTCAAATGCTGGCGGATCTGGTAGATTAAAAGAATTTGCTTTTTCTGATGAAGAAGTAGAATACGAATTAAAATATGGTGGTTTAGCTGATAAATTACACACTGCATTACACGAAGTTGTTGGTCACGCAAGTGGTAGAATTAATGACGGAATTGGGCAACCAAAAGAAACCATGAAAAACTACGCATCTACTTTAGAAGAAGCAAGAGCAGATTTAGTTGGTTTATACTTTTTACCAAATGAAAAATTAGTTGAAATGGGTATTTCGCCTTCTGCTAAAGGAATTGGTAAAGCAGCATTCGACGGTTATATCCGTAATGGAATGATGACACAATTAATTAGACTTAATTTAGGCGATGATATCGAAGAAGCACACATGCGTAACAGACAATTAGTTGCTGCTTGGGCATTCGAAAAAGGAGCAAAAGATAAGGTAATCGAAAAAGTGAAAAAAGACGGTAAGACTTATTTTGTAGTTAGAGATTACGTAAAATTGAAAGGTTTATTTGGCCAATTACTTAGAGAAATTCAACGAATAAAATCGGAAGGTGATTATGAAGCAGGAAAAAATTTAGTGGAAAATTACGGTGTAAAAGTAGATCAAGAATTACATAAAGAAATTTTAGAGCGTAATAGTAAATTTAAATCTGCACCTTATAGTGGTTTTGTAAACCCAGTATTAGTAGCAGAAAAAGATAAAGATGGTAATATTACTGCTGTTAAAGTTACGCAACCAAATACATTTTCTGATCAAATGTTAGATTACGCTAAACGTTATACGACTTTACCTAATGTGAATTAATTTTTAAAAATAAAAGTCATCAATTTAAATTGATGACTTTTTTTGTTTGAGGACTTCTCAATAGGTTATACATTTGTAGACCTTCAAGGTTTGTTTTTACCTAAAAATTTTATTCTAAAAGTAATTCTCTAATAAGTTCTAGATTTATTTTTTTACTTTTTAAAACGTATTTTAAATTCTCAACGGAATCAAATAAATTAATAACTTCTTCTCTTTTGATAAGAGTTTGTCTATTTGAAATCAATGCTTTATACGAAGAATAATTATATTCAATAATGTTATGATGTGTTGGATTAATATTTACATAAATTATTAGATTTCTTAAATAATTTTCATCTTTAATTAATATCCTTTTAGGACTTTTTTGAAATAAACTACCTGTTCTTTGTTGTTGTTTATTAAATGCTTTTGCATAAGCGTTGAATAAATTTGAAAATGGTTGATATATTTTGGTTTTGTTATTTTTATAATTTTCAGGTAAAATATTTACTGTCTTTTATCCTTAAAATTAAATGAAAATGATTTGGTAATAAACAGTAAGAATATATATATCTGCTATTGGAACTAAATATTTTCTCATCAATTTTAAAAAATGAAAATAGTTGTCTTTATTAATAAAAATAGTTTCTTTATTATTACCTCTATTATAAAAATGATAATATTGAGAAATTTCTAAAGGTTCTAATTTCATAATATTTATTTTCAGATCTTCAAGGTTTTAAAAACCTTGAAGAAAAAAAATCACTTCTTAACCAACATTCTCTTAATCTCATTAAGTTTCATAAGTGCTTCAATAGGCGTTAAAGTATCAATATTAACAGCTAATATTTCTTCTTTAATTTCTTCTAAAAGCGGATCATCTAATTTAAAAAAGGAAAGTTGTACATCTTCTTCGGTTGCTTTTTTTAGTTTTTCTTTAATATCTTCGGAAGCATGACTTTTTTCAAGTCTTTTTAGCATTTTATTGGCTCTATGAATTACTGGGTTTGGCATACCTGCTAATTTCGCTACGTGAATCCCAAAACTATGTTCAGAACCTCCAGCAACTAATTTACGTAAGAAAATCACGTTGTCTTTTAATTCTTTTACTGAAACATTAAAGTTTTTAATGCGTTCAAAAGATTCGGTCATGTCGTTTAATTCATGATAATGAGTCGCAAATAGCGTTTTTGCATGAGTTGGATGTTCGTGCAGGTATTCTGCAATTGCCCAAGCAATTGAAATACCATCATACGTACTTGTTCCACGACCAATTTCGTCTAATAAAATTAAACTTCTATCGGATAAGTTATTTAGAATACTTGCCGTTTCATTCATTTCTACCATAAAAGTAGATTCGCCCATAGAAATATTATCACTTGCACCAACACGCGTAAAAATCTTATCAACTACACCAATTTTTGCTTGTTGTGCTGGTACATAAGAACCCATTTGCGCGAGTAGAACAATTAAAGCAGTCTGACGTAAAATAGCCGATTTACCACTCATATTTGGACCAGTAATCATGATAATTTGTTGTTGATTTCGGTTTAAAACCAAATCATTTGCAATATATTCTTCGCCAATTGGCAACTGTTTTTCGATTACAGGATGACGACCATTTTTAATGATTAAATCGGTAGATTCATCTATTGTTGGTCTAACATAATTATTATCTATCGCTGTTTTTGCAAACGAACACAAACAATCTAATTTTGCAATTTGTTGTGCGTTTTGCTGTACTTCTTTTAAATATTTTAACAACGAAGTCATTAATTTCTGATAAATCTCTTGCTCTAATTTTGCAATTTTTTCTTCGGCGCCAAGTATTTTCGTTTCGTATTCTTTCAGTTCTTCGGTAATATATCTTTCGGCAGAAACCAGCGTTTGTTTTCTAATCCATTCTTCTGGCACTTTGTCTTTATGCGTATTTCTTACTTCAATATAATAACCAAAAACGTTGTTAGATGCTATTTTAAGCGATGTAATTCCTGTACGTTCACTTTCGCGGATGAGCATATTGTTGAGGTATTCTTTTCCGCTATTTGCTAAACCTCGTAATTCATCTAATTCAGTAGAAACTCCTTCCGCAATAGCGTTACCTTTAGAAATATGCACAGGCGAATCGTTATTTAAAACGCGATTTATTTCATTAATAATTTCGGTACATTCGTGTAGTTTTTCGCCAATTTCCTTAAGGGAATTGTTGGTACTTGCTATTGCATTTTGCTTGATAGGTAAAATTGCTTTTAGCGAATCCTTTAGTAGCACAACCTCACGCGGATTTATACGAGCAGTCGCCACTTTAGAAATCAAACGTTCAATATCACTAATCTGATTTATTTGATAAGTTGCAGTTTTGAAAAAGTCAGGATTATCGATTAAATATTTAACAACTTCGTGTCGTTTTTTAATACTTTCTACATGTTTTAAAGGTAATGCTAACCAACGTTTTAACAAGCGCGAACCCATTGGCGAAATCGTTTGATCGATAATATCTAAAAGCGTAACGGCATTTACTTGTGTAGAAAAATACAATTCTAAATTACGAATGGTAAACTTGTCCATCCAAACATACGTATCTTCCATAATTCTTGTAATGGAAGTGATGTGTGCTAAATGATTATGCTGTGTTTCCGATAAATAATATAAAATCGCTCCAGCGGAAATAATACCGTTTTCTAAGTCATCAATTCCAAAACCTTTAAAGCTTTTAATTTTAAAATGATTTTGTAAAGATTCGTTTGCGTAGTCGCTATTAAAAATCCAATCGTCTAAATAAAAAGTATTGAAAGTATCGCCAAAAATGTCATTAAAATCTTGTTTAAATTGCTTTTGGACTAAGATTTCGCTTGGTTGAAAATTCTGTAATAATTTATCGATGTATTCGGTATTTCCTTCAGCAGTTAAAAATTCACCTGTGGAAACATCTAAAAAGGAAACTCCTATTTTTTTTTGTAAACCTTTTCTTGTTTTTGCAAAATGTACTGCAGCCAAAAAATTATTCGATTTACTTTGTAAAACATCGTCATTTAAAGAAACGCCAGGCGTTATGATTTCGGTAACACCACGTTTCACGATGGTTTTAGTCATTTTTGGATCTTCTAATTGATCGCAAATCGCAACACGCATTCCTGCTTTTACCAATTTTGGTAAATAGGTATTTATAGAATGATGCGGAAAACCTGCAAGTGCGGTTTCGTTTGGTGAACCTGCACCTCTTTTAGTTAAGGTAATGTTTAAAATTCTCGCTGCTTTTACAGCATCTTCAGCAAAGGTTTCGTAGAAATCACCAACTCTAAACAATAACATTGCATCAGGATATTTCGCCTTAATACCATTATATTGTTTCATTAATGGAGATACTTTTTTTGGTTTTGCCATGTTGTACTAAAAATAGATGTTAATACTCATACCGACTTAAAGTTACGTGTGAGTTAATTTCATTGATAAGCAAATATAAATGTTTTAGAAGTTTGATTTTTAAAAATTGTAAATACTTTTAAACAAGTGATTTTTAGTCTTATTTAATTCATACGATGACTCTCAGAGTATAGCAAAATCTAATTTTATAGAATTTATTACTTAAAAAAAAATGGTAAAGACGTTTTGACAAAACGTCTTTACTTTAACAAAAGACAAAACATCTTTATATTTTATAACTGAGATTAAATTTTCCCCAAATATTTTTTAGGTGTTGTACCAAATTTCTTTTTAAAAGCGGCAATAAAATGACTGGAAGTACTATAGCCAATTTGCTGGCTAATTTCGGATACATTATATTTTTTAGATTCTAATAATTTACGTGCAAAATCTAATTTATAATCAATTAAAAAATTAAAAACGGTTTCGCCATAGATTTGTTTAAAACCATCTTTTAATTTTTTTAATGTGAGGCCTATTTCATTTGCTAATTCATTTAAACTTGGCGGTTCCGCCATTCTGTCAATAATAATTTCTTTGGCTTTTTTTATCTTCAATACATTGTCTTCATCTTCTAAAAACGGGCATTTTTCATCTTCATCATTAGTTAGATTAAAATATAGACTCAGTAATTCAAAAACCTTACCTTTACTATATAATTTACCTAAAGATTGATGAATTTTATTGGTGAATAATTCATTTAAAACCACAATTTCTTTAGGCGATAAATCTTTAGCAGAATAAAATTTACGATTTTCGTTTTCTATTTTTAAAAAAGAAATGTGTTTGGTGAATTCAGAGAAGAAAGAATGAAATTTTGAAATTTTAATCAATAAAATTACCACTTTTGATTTTGGTAAAACATCGATATCAATTGCCAAACTTTTTTGAGGATTAAACATTACTAGCGATTTATTCTCTTCTACATTAATGGAATACGCACCATTATTATAATTTAATTTACCTGTGTTTTTTAAACTAAAAAACAATTGAATGTAAGTAGTATTCACTTCTTTTGAAAAAGACATAGGTTTTGCTGAATCATTATGTAATTTAATAATTTCAAAACCATCTTCTATTTGTAAAATTTCACTAAACCTTTTATCGTTGTTTTTCATTGTAAAATAAATAAAACTCTTTAAAAGAGGGCAAATATAGGTAATTTATTTGTAATTTTTTAGCGTAATTTTAGTCTAGTTCGTGAAACTCATATTTTGATTTTAATCTCGCAAAGTCGCAAAAACGCAAAGAAAAAAAGAGGTTATTTAAGTTACTGTTTATGTTTACAGAGCAAACATTTTGCGTCTTATGAATTGTAACAACCTTTGCGTTTTTGTGACTTTGCGAGAAAATATTTTAGAAGAATGTGTATATTATTTTCTGTTTAATTTTTTCGCTTTCTTTTTAAGCATATATACTAAAAAGAAACCATACACAGAAGCCATAATTATTCTTGGAATCATAAAATTAGCAGATACTATTTTACCTAAAATAATCTCTGTAGATTCACCTGAATTTAAAGAAAACAAAAAAGTTGCAAAACTAATGATTAGTAAAAAAGCAAGTGCTGCAAAAATTCCTATTTTAATATAATTTGGTTTTTTTTGACTCATTTTATTTTAATTTTTGATTATTGTGATGTCTATTGTGATCTCTATCTGTTCTGATTTTTAATTTGTTATCGAATGCATTTTGCAAATCGATTCCTGTTTGGTTTGCTAAGCATAAAACTACAAATAAAACATCTGCTAATTCTTCGCCTAAATCTTTATTTTTATCCGATTCTTTCTCACTTTGTTCGCCATAACGCCTTGCGATAATTCTGGCTACTTCACCAACTTCTTCGGTTAATTGTGCCATGTTTGTTAATTCGTTAAAATAGCGAACGCCATGTTTATTAATCCAATCATCGACTGTTTTTTGTGCGTTTTTAATATTCATTATCTAAAAATTAAGATTTGTTTCAAAAGTACAAAAATTAATTGCTTAAATTTGTACTGTATTTTATTAACCATCATTTAGAAAACTAACTTGAAAATCCCATTTTTAAATACCGTAATCGCTTGGACACTTAAAAAGAGAAAACACCAAATGGAGTTTTTTTTAAAATATCCTATAGAAGTTCAATACGAATTATTAAACCGATTAATAAAAACTGCAAAAAACACCGAAGTTGGTCATAAATTCCATTTTTCTGAAATTACCGATTATGAATCGTTTGTAAAATCTATTCCGATACGGAAATACGAAACAATAGAACACGAAATAGAAAAAACCAGAAAAGGAAAGCAAAATATTTTTTGGAATACAGAGATAAAATGGTTCGCAAGATCAAGCGGTACAACTAATGCAAAAAGTAAATTCATACCTGTAAGCGTAGAATCTTTAGAGAATTGTCATTATAAGGCAGTGCGTGATATGTTGTCGATTTATGTCTGTAATAATGAAAATGCACGAATGTTTGCAGGTAAAAATCTGCGCCTTGGCGGTTCGAGTGAAAGTTACGAAGATAACAATACGTATTTTGGTGATTTATCAGCAATAATTATTGAAAACTTGCCACTTTGGGCAGAATTCTCTTCGGTTCCTAAGCAAGAAATAGCATTAATGAGCGGTTGGGAAACCAAAATGGATAAAATTATTGATGACACTTTAGATAAAGATGTTACCAGTTTGGCTGGTGTGCCGTCTTGGATGTTGGTACTTTTAAATCGGGTTTTAGAACGAACAGGCAAACAGAACATTTTAGAGGTTTGGCCAAATCTGGAAGTCTATTTTCATGGTGGCGTTAATTTTACGCCATACAAAGAACAGTACAAAAAAATGATTCCTAAAGCAGATTTTAAATACTACGAAATCTATAATGCAAGTGAAGGTTTTTTCGGAATTCAAGATCAAAATTATAGTGATGAATTGTTGTTAATGTTAGATTATGGTATTTTTTATGAGTTCATTGACATGGAAGAATTTGAGGAGGAGAACTCGATTGCAATTCCGTTAGAAAAAGTTGAACTAGGTAAAAATTATGCTCTGGTAATCACTACAAATGCTGGTCTTTGGCGTTATTTAATTGGCGATACCATAAAATTTACTTGCTTAAAACCTTACCGAATAAAAATTACTGGTAGAACGAAACATTTTATAAATGCTTTTGGTGAAGAACTAATTATTGATAATGCCGAAACTGCTTTAGAAATTGCCTGTAAAAAAACAAATGCTACAATTTTAGAATATACTGTTGCACCGATTTTTATGGAAGGCAACAAAAAAGGATCGCATGAATGGTTAATTGAATTTTCTAAAAAACCAACCGATATTTCTTTTTTTACAGAAATTTTAGATACCAATTTGAAGGCAATAAATTCCGATTATGAAGCAAAACGTTATCTAAATATTACATTAGAAATACCTAAGATTACTATTGCTGAAGATGGTCTGTTTTATAAGTGGTTAAAGAAAAACAATAAATTAGGTGGACAACATAAAATTGTTAGATTGGCTAATAATCGAGATTTTATGGATGCTTTACTAAGTACAAATTTTTAGTGATGCCACGAATTATACTAATTTTCACTAATTAATATTATGATTTAATGCGGATTTGTAATTCTGTATTCGTAAAAAAAATCCGTGAATATCTGTGTTTCAGTTTAATTAGAGCGAGATTCAGAAGTTTAAATTTCCTGCTTCCAATAATATTTCTTTCAAAACGTTAACATCCACACTTTCTAGTGAATGGTATTCAATAGATTTCACCATTTTTCTATTTCTTGTTGCCTTTAAAACTCCCTGTTTGTTTGATAATTTAAAACCTTTAATAAAACATAAATCTACATAATTGGTATTTTTCAAAATGTTTAAATAACAGACTCCTTTTACGTTAGCATAGTAAAAAGGTATTTTCCATTTGTATTTTTCTTCTACATTCGGTAGCGTTTCCAAAATAATTTGTCGTACAAAAAGCATTATGGATTGTAGTGGTTCTTTTTGGTTTAGTATGTAGTTTTCTGCTGGGTTCATTTTAGTAAATGGGTAAAATAATAGGTCCAAGATAATGCATCCATAAAATAAAACCGTTAATTCCACCAATAAATCCACTTAGAATAAATGTAAACCTTAATTTTATTGGAATTATTTTAAAAACAACAAAAAATGAGATTAAAAAACCGACTAAACCAAGAAGAATAGAAAATGTACCAGCATATAAATTTAAATAATTTGAAATATGTAATTCATCTCCACCAAAATAGTTTTTATTAAAAAATAATCCGTGAATAAGAGCAGTACTTAAATTAAAAACTTCTCTTAACCAAAATAATGATAGAAATATACTTAACCAATCTATTATTTTAAACCCAAATTGTTGTCTTTTTTGTTTTCTTAGATAGAGAATTAACAAGCCAACAAATCCTGTTAATATTGTTTGTATTGGTCCGCCAAGTGTGATTAAAAAACTATTGTACTTACTTTTATTTTTAAGTTGCTTAAATAATATGTCATTACTAAATTCTAAATTTTCAAACCTTTTATTTAATTTCGGATTAGTATAAGTCATGCTTCCGTAAAATAATTTTGTATCGTAACCTAAACTTTTAGCAACAAGAATATGACCGTATTCATGTGTAACTGTTCCGATAGCGGTAAATAATACAAAAGAGATAGTGATATAGAATAATTGTTTATAGTGTATTTTGTAGATCATATTTGTTCAAAAGTATAAAATTTATTTGCGCAATCAAAAATTATTTATAACTTTGCAATTCAAAGTACTTTTAATTATGAGCGAAAAAGATTATTTACAAGACATTACTGAGATTAAAAATATTATGAATAAATCATCTCGTTTTTTGAGTTTGAGTGGTCTATCAGGAATACTTGCAGGTATTTATGCTTTGGTTGGTGCTTATTTTGCACGAGTTCTTTTATTAACAGCAAATTATGACCAATATTCTTACACGTTAAGTGAAACTAATATTGAATATAAGATAATCGGAATTGCATTAGCAGTTGCTTTATTATCTATAATAACAGGTTATATTTTAACAAGAAACAAAGCAAAAAAACAGAATGTAAAAATTTGGGATACTACAACAAAACGATTGTTGTTTAATTTTTTAGTTCCGTTAGCAACTGGCGGAATTTTTGGTTTAATAATTTTAAGTCAGGGAATTTTTTTATACATAGCACCTGTAACATTAATATTTTATGGTTTGGCATTATTTAGTGCAAGTAAATATACAATTGGTAATGTGAAATATTTAGGCATTGTAGAAATTATTTTAGGTCTATTTGCATTATATTTTATTGGTTACGGTTTTTACTTTTGGGTAATTGGTTTTGGCGTTTTTCATATTATTTATGGAGCAATTATGTATTTTACTTTAGAACGAGAATAACCACGAATTTCACTAATTTACACGAATTAAAAATAAATGACATCAGAAAAATTAAATAAATTAGGACTTAAAACTGCACTGATTTCCTTTTTAATAGGAATAGCTATTTTTTTGTTTTACTATTTTACCTCAAATTTTTATATATTATTTTTAGGATATTTTTTTACTGGTATTGCTTGTATTTTTAATCTTGTTATTTTAATCTTAATTATTCTAGAAATATCTAAGTATTGTGAAATAAGGAAAAAATTTATTTCTACAAGTTTAATAATGTTATTTAATATACCAATAATGATTACTTTTGTTTGGTTAACTTTAATATTAATTAATACTATGAGAATTAATTTTAAAAATACAACACAAACCGCAATAACTGATATTGAGATTATAGGTTGTGATCTAAAGCATATTAATAAACTAGAACCAAATGAAAGTATTACAATTTGGATTAAGATAAACAATGACTGTTCAATACAAATGAACTATTTGCAAAATAAAAAAAGAGAAACCGAAACTGTTGCTGGTTATATAACTGGTGGAATGGGACAAAAAATGAATTATAATATTGGTAGTAAAAGTGAATTGGTATTTTAATAAATTACCTTTTGTTTTCTTTTGTGCCTTGTGGTAAAAGTATATGAGCATCATAAAAAACATAAACAAAATATTCAATAACCGAGTTAGACTTGGTATTATGTCTGCGCTTATGGTTAATGAAAATGTAGATTTTAACACATTAAAAGAATTGTTAGATGTTACCGACGGAAATCTTGCAAGTCACATAAAAGCATTAGAAAAATTAGATTATATTTTAATTATGAAGTCATTTATTGGTAAAAAAACAAACACAAAATATAGTATCACTAAACTGGGTGAGTTAGAATTCAAAAAGCACATAAGTGCACTTGAAAAACTAATTTCACAACAGAAGTAAATTTTTTTATATTATTACTTTGAAAAACAAAGTGCTTTTAAATTAAAGCGAATAATAGAGAATAATAAATAGAAGAGAGCAAGCATTCAAATCTAGTATACATTTGAATAAGAAAACTAAAAATGAAGAAATTTAAAAACATAAGAATAACAATTATTCAATGGATTTTTGAAAAATCGATAGGTTTTTACGCAAGAAACTTTAAGAAAAACAAACCTGTTTGGAATCTTACTAAAGCAGATTTAAAGAAATGTGCTAATGAGACTTTAGGTAAAGAAATGTTTTTGTTTTTAAATCGTAATAATTTAGAGGTAATTCCGAAATCTGAAAATCACGATTGCTATCATGTGTTAACCAATTATCAAGCAAACACAATTGATGAAATCGCATTACAATATCTATGTTTCGGAAACGGAAAACGTACCATAAATCTATTTCTAATAATTATTGTTGGCACATTATTTATTCCTGAAGATCTTTCGTTTTATATAAAATCTTATCGAATAGGTAAACAAGCAAATCGGTTTTATGATTTAGATTTTAAAAAATTACTAAAGGTAGATTTAAGAGCAATTCAGTTCGTAATTTTTTCAGAAAAACAACTATTCAATTTATATAATAATAACATAATCTTAAATAAATCACATGCAATTACTTTTTAAAAATACAGACAGAACAGGTAGAATAGTAACTATACTTTCGTTTATAATAGGCACAATATTTCTTTTATCGTACATAATTCTAAGAGATTTAAATATCGCTATTTTAGGTTTTTATTATCTAATTATAGCAACAACAATAAACCTTATTATTTCGTTAATATTTTTAGTGTTAGCTTTTTATAATACTAATAAAAAAAGAAAATATTTAAAAACAATTTTAGTAATGCTTATAAATATTCCTATTGCAACTGCTTACTTTTTTATTGTAGATCTTTTATTAATTTTTTAATTATAATCATGAAAAATGCCTTATTATTTTTAGCATCTTTAATTTTTAGTCTTTTGTTTTACCAACAATATATTGGTTTAAATGTTGTTCTATTTTCAATTACAGCAATTGCAGTTTTATTTATTTTTAATCCTAAAAAATTTAAAGAAAAAGAAACAATTTTAAAAGCAAGTATCTTAATTTTCACCTCTGTATTTGTTTTTATGCATCATTCGTTAATATCGTTAATTGCCACAATAATTAGTTTTGTTGTTTTGGTAGGAACGATTTCTAATACAAATTCATCCATTTATGTAAAATTTTTAAATGGACTTTACACAACTATAGTCGCTGTATTTTCTAGATATTTTGAACGAGATAAAAACAGTGAATCTACAAGCAAAAAGCAAAAAATAGATTATTTGTATTGGTTAAAAATCATTGGTATTCCGTTAGTGATTGTTACCGTTTTTGTGTTGTTATATCGTAATATAAATCCTATTTTTAACGATATAATTTCAACATTAGATTTAAGTTTTATCAACATGTCTTGGTTATTGTTTACAGGTTTAGGTTATTATTTATTCTACAATATATCACAACCAATAAGTATTGAACCAGCTACAGAATCCGATTTACAAACCGATAATATTTTACGAAAAGAAGATTTAAAACAAGAACCCGAAGAAAAAATTAAGCAAGAAAATCAGCTTGGTGTCGTATTAATGATTTCGCTAAATGTATTGTTGTTATTTTTAATAATAACCGATTTTGTGTATTTAAAACAGCAATCTTACGATGTTTCATCAACCGAATTGAAATCGCAATTACATCAAAGTGTAAACGCTTTAATTGTTTCAATTATTTTAGCAATGAGTATTATTGTTTATTTTTTTAGGGGAAATTTAAATTTTTTCGATAGAAATAAGTTACTTAAAAACACCACGTTTATTTGGATTTCACTAAACATTGTTATTGCCTTTATAACTGCGTATAAAAATTTCACTTACATCACAAACTACGGAATTACCTACAAAAGAATTGGCGTTTATGTGTATCTTTTTTTAGTAATTACAGGGTTGATTTTTACATTTATTAAGATAAGTTCTATTAAAAACATTGTGTTTTTATTCCGTAAAAATATGCAAGTAGCTTTTATAGTTTTAGTCTTAGCAACAACTATTAATTGGGATGTTTTCATTACAAAATACAATTTATCTAGTAATCATAAAAGTATCAATTACTTGTTGAAATTATCTAATAAAAATGCCTTCTTACTAAAAGAGTATTCAGATAATAACAATTTAAGTATCGATGAAAAAGAAAAAATAGATTTTAGGTATAATGTGTATTATGAACGTTTAAAGAACAATTCTTGGCAAGAAAAAGTATATCAAAATTTCAAAAATAATTAATAATGGAAAATCTAAAAATTGGTAAAACTAGTTTGAAATGCGCTTTGTTTTCGAGTACATTTTTTATACTATTATTAGCGTCTAAAGAAGTTTAGAAGTATTGCCATTTTGGTTTATAGGTTTTATAATTACATTTATTATTTCGTTTATGATGATTGTTGTTACTATTGTTCCTATTTATCAGATTGTTAATTCTAAAAGTAAAGAAGATTTCTTTAAAAAATATTTTCCGATATATGCTATTATATTTTTTATAAGTTGTTTGGCATTATTAATTCAAAATAAATTTAATGAACTAAGTATGCAAATGATAACTACTGCTTTTTTAACGGCAATGTTAAGTTGGGTTTGGTTGTTTAAAACTGAAAAATAAAAGAAAAACATGAAAAATAAGATACTAATCACCTTAAGTTTATATGCAATTGCGCTAATCATTTTTAGAGTTTTCTACACAAAATCAGGTTTTTATATCTTTTTAGTTTGGAACTTATTTTTGGCAGTAATTCCGTTTCTAATCACTAATTATTTGAAGTTAAAAAGCAGTAAAGTAAAACTGATTTTGTTGTTTCCTATTTGGTTTTTGTTTTTACCAAATGCACCATATATAGTAACCGATTTGTTTCATTTACAAAAAGGAACTGCAATGCCAATTTGGTTTGATTTGCTATTACTAATTACGTTTTCGGTTAACGGAATGCTTTTGTTTTTCATTTCATTAAATGATATGTTTACTATCCTAAAAAAATGGTATTCAAGAAAAACAGCAGCAATTACAATCTATTTTACTATTATTTTAAGTGGTTTCGGAATTTGGTTAGGTAGGTATTTACGTTTTAATTCTTGGGATATTATTCAAAATCCAATGTCTTTGGTGAAATCTGTTTTTGAACCCATTTTGCATCCAACACAACATCCTAAAACTTGGGGAATTACTATTGGTTACGGTTTGTTGTTTGTAATTTGTTTTTTGCTTTTTAAAACGTATTCTGAAATTGAAAAAAAATCTATTTGATTTTAACGATTTTTTATTAATTCAATACACATTTCTTTAGCAATAACAATAGCATTTTTATCTTGCTGTAAATGACTTTCAACTAAAGCAGCATTAAATAATAAATATACTTTTTCGGCGAATGATTTATTTTCTCTTTCGGTGTTTGAAATATATGTATCATTTACTGCTTTTTTAATTACTTTGAACAACTCGTTTTGTTGTAATTTTATTTCATCTCTAATTTTAACATTGTTTTTTGGTAATTCGGACACCAAATTTATAGTCGCTGAACCATTAAATTTATCCGATTCAAAATAAAAATCGATAAAATTAAACAACCTTAAAATTTTGTTTTCTTCAACAGAATCTTCTTGTATATAATTTATAATACTCTTTAAAAAAAAGGCATTGTAATTTTTTAAATAAGCAATACATAAAACTTCTTTTGAACTAAAGTGATTGTATAAAGTCGCTTTTGCAATATTCGACTTTTCTATTATTTCATTTATTCCGGTACTATTATAACCATTTTGATAAAATAAATCTGTAGCTATTTTGATGATTCTTTTTCTAATTATGAGGGATTTCATATTACAAATATAGAATAATTATCTAAGATAGACTAGTCTGTCTTTTCTTAGAATATAGCATTTATAATTAGACTTATAAAACCCCAAAAGGTTGCGTAAAAACTAAAGTGACTTCGATAAAAATCAAAGCCACCTTAGTTTCTTACTGTAAAATAGTTTTATTGCTCTAAAAACGGATATTTATAATCGGTTGGAGCAACAAAAGTTTCTTTAATAGTTCTATTAGAAGTCCAACGTAATAAATTCCAAACCGAACCTGCTTTGTCGTTTGTGCCAGAACCTCTTGCACCACCAAAAGGTTGTTGTCCTACAACTGCTCCTGTTGGTTTATCATTTATATAAAAGTTACCAGCGCAATTCTCTAAAGCATCAGTAGCATAATCAATTACATATCTATCTGCACTAAAAATAGCGCCTGTTAATGCGTAAGGCGAAGTTTCATCTAAGGTTACTAAGATGTCTTTCCAATCCTTATCTTCGTATACATAAACCGTTAAAATAGGGCCAAATAATTCGGTACACATTGTTTTATAATCTGGTTTATTAGCTAAAATAATAGTTGGTTCTATAAAATAACCTTCCGATTTATCGTAATTTCCACCAATAATAACTTTCGCATCTGGATCACGTTTTGCATCGTCAATAAAGTTTGCTAATTTATCGAATGCTCTACTGTCAATCACTGCATTAATAAAGTTAGAAGTATCTTCTGGACTTCCCATTTTCATGGATTTCATTTCTGCTTCGACATGTTTTTTAACGGCATTCCATTTAGATTTAGGAATATACGCTCTAGAAGCAGCCGAACATTTTTGACCTTGATATTCAAAAGCGCCACGAGACATTGCGGTTGCAACTTGCTCTGCATTTGCAGAAGGATGCATCCAAATAAAATCTTTTCCGCCAGTTTCACCAACAATTCTTGGATACGATTTATAGATACCTTTTCTTACGTTTGTACCAATATCATCCCAAAAACTATTAAAAACGCCTGTAGAACCTGTAAAATGGATTCCTGCAAAATCTTTGTGATTTAAAATAGTTTCGGTAATCATTGCAGAATCTCCTGTAACCATATTTATTACGCCATCTGGTAAACCAGCTTCTTTGAATAAATCCATGATGATTTTAGCAGAATACACTTGTGTTCTTGCTGGTTTCCAAACCGTAACATTACCCATCATAACTGGTGCAGCAGATAAGTTTGCACAAATTGAAGTAAAATTAAAAGGTGTTATTGCATAAATAAAACCTTCCAAAGGTCTGTATTGCATTCTGTTCCAAATTCCAGGTGAAGATATTGGTTGGTTTTGATAAATTTCCGTCATAAATTGCACATTGAATTTAAAGAAATCAATCAATTCACAAGCAGCATCAATTTCTGCTTGCATTACATTTTTAGATTGTGCAATCATTGTTGCAGCATTCATTTTTGCTCTGTATGGTCCAGCAAGTAAATCTGCAGCTTTTAAGAAAATTGCTGCACGAGATTCCCATGGCATTTTAGACCATTTTTTTCTTGCTTCTAATGCTGTATCAATTGCTAATTCAATATGTTTTTTGTCAGCAGTATGATATTTACCAACATTATGTTTAATATCGTGTGGCGGATTTATATCTCTAGTATTACCAGTTCTAATTTCTTCGCTACCAATATATAGTGGAATATCTACTTTTTCGGCATACATTTTTTTGTATTCTGCTAAAAGTTCAATTCTCTCTGGACTATTTGGTTTGTATTCTTTTACTGGTTCGTTAATCGCTGGTGGTACATTGTAAAATCCTGTTGCCATTTGTATTATTTATTTAAAATATTCGACTAAATTTGTTGTTGCAAAGTTAGTTAAATTTTCGCGTTAAATAACTCTTCAAGAGTTTAAAACCCTTGAAGGGTTAAAAAGACAAAAGCATGAAAAAAATATCATTAGAAGAAGGAAAGTATTACCACATATACAATCGTGGTAATAACGGCGATGATTGTCTCGTCCTAAAATAGGTTGACTAAAAATTAAACAATTAAATTAGTCACTTATGAAACAACAACAAGCAACCTGTCGAAAAAAAACGTATCAAAAATTCAGTTTTGATTTAAAACTTTCCGTCATTGACCAATGTTTCGGGATTAGTAAACAAGCGTATTACCAAAGAGAACCATTCAAAGATAAAAATTAATTTAAACGTTTACATCTATTTACAAACGAAAGCAATCATTTACTAACCGAATAAAATTTGCAAGTAATCATTTCTTTGCACTGTCGAAACGAACCAATGACTTTTGACACCATGCTAAAAAGCTTGGTAAACGAGAATAATCTCACAAAATATTTAATACTTATCTTATGAATACGTTAAGAAACAATGTACAGTTAATTGGAAATTTAGGAAGTAAACCAGAAATTAAACTATTAGAAAGTGGTAAAAAAATTGCAAAGTTTAGTATTGCAATAAATGAAAAATTTAACAATGCTCAAGGCGAAAAAGTGGAGAAGACAGATTGGCATAAAATTATCTGTTTTGGTAAAACCGCAGAACTTGCTGAAATGTTTTTAGATAAAGGAAAACAAGTAGCAATAGCAGGTAAATTATCTACAAGAAATTGGGAAGATAAAGATGGCAATAAACGTTATATTACTGAAGTAATTTGTAATGAATTAATGTTTTTAGGTGCTAAATAAAGTATTGTTTAATAATAAATAAGTAAAGACGTTTTGCCAAAACATCTTTACTTTTTATATTATTTTTTAGATTAAGATATTTCCTGTTTATATTTTGAAAAGCAACTATTTCACATCTAAAAAACCATAACAATCTTTTGCGTCTTAGCGACTTTGCGAGAAAATATTTTAGAAAAGTATGCGTTTACTATGATTGTTTCATTCAAAATAAATCACTATTTTTGTAGTGATTTTTTTATGCTATGGAAACTAGATTAATAGACAATTTCGGGAGACAAATCACCTATTTACGACTTGCCGTTACAGATCGTTGTAACTTACGTTGTCAATATTGTATGCCTGCACACGGAATTGATATCGTTGATCGAAAAGAATTATTGACCTATAAAGAAATGTACCGAATCACTAGAATTTTAAGTGAACTAGGCGTAAATAAAGTGCGTTTAACTGGCGGCGAACCTTTTGTGAGAAAAGATTTTGTATCCTTTTTAGAATCACTTTCTTTTAATGATAAATTAGAAGAAATAAATATTACTACAAATGGTGCGTTAATTTCAAGTCATATTGAAAAATTAGAAAGTTTAAATATTAAAAATATCAATCTGAGTATAGATAGTTTAAACGAAGAAAATTTCAACACAATTACTCGTAGAAAAGTTTTTAAAGAGGTTTACAATACTCTAGAGAAATTAGAAAAAAGTAGTTTGAATTTAAAATTAAATGTGGTCGTACAAAGTGGCATTAATACACATGAAATTAACGATTTTATAGAATTAACTAAGTCTAAAAAACTATCGGTTAGATTTATAGAAGAAATGCCGTTTAACGGAATTGGTTTGCGAAAAACTAAAGAAAATTGGAATTTAAATAGAATTTTAGATAAAATAAAATCACAGTATAAAGATATTATTGTTTTAGAAAATGTAATTTCTTCAACATCTAAAAATTTTAAAATTGATGGTTATTTAGGTTCTTTCGGAATCATACCTGCATTTACAAGAACTATTTGTAATGACTGTAATAGAATACGTATTACCGCAACAGGTTTATTTAAAAACTGTTTATTTGATGATGGCGTTTTTAACATTAGAGATTTTATTAGAGATGGAGCAAGCGACGACCAAATAAAACAGTTATTTATAGACACTATAAAAAAGAAACCTAAAAATGGTTTTATTGCGGAAGCAAACCGAAAAGAAGTTACCGAAAGTATGTCTACTATTGGTGGTTAACCAAATTAAATTTGGCTTTAGTTTAGTATTGTATTTTTATTATTTTCTTGTGTAAAACTTTATGAACCTTGCGGTTACATTTTTTGGTTCTACTCTTATTTTAATGGATACTTTCAATGTCAGTTCAGGTGTTCCTAAAATTCATACAAACTTTAACTTAAAAATATTTTGTACCTAAAGACACAACTCTATCAATTCTTTTTTCATTTTATTACTAATATTAAATCCCTAAAGGGATTACTAAGAACAATATATTAGTAAAATAATCATACATCTTAGCAAAATGTGCCTTTAGGCACAAAATACAAGTTGTTTTTAATATTCAAAAAATAAAGGTAAAACCAACGAAACTTCGTGGGAAATTAAAAATATTTATCCATTAAAATAAGGTAGAGCCAATTTTTTTTCTAAATTTTAACAGCACGCATCATTTCGCGTTTACAAAGTGGTCCAGGAACTTTTTCTACTTTAAAACCAATTTTTTGCATTGCTCTTCTAGCTGAACCTTTTGCAGAATATGTAGTTAAAATTCCGTTTGGTTTTAAAGCATCATACATTTTCTGAAAAATATTTTCTGTCCATAATTCTGGCTGTACTCTAGAACCAAAAGCGTCAAAATAAATTAAATCAAATTTATTTTTATCGGTAATATCTTCAAATTTTTGTTGGCGTTTTTTGAGTTTGAAATTATTTGTAATTTGATGGTATTCTTCCCAAGAAACTTTATGAATAGCATCAAAGTTCGCCTTATATTTTTGTGCTTGTAATATGTCTATATAATTTAAGTTTTTTGACTCCTGATAAGTTACAGGATATGCTTCTACGCCATCATAATTTATTTGCAAGTTCCTTTTTTCGCCTTCTAAAAATGTAATAAAGCAATTTAAAGCCGTACCAAAACCAATTTCCAATAAATTAACTTCAGAATTATCCGCGAAAGCGTCTAAACCGTATTTTATAAAAACATGATATGCTTCTTGAACAGCGCCATGTTTAGAATGATATTGTTCATTCCAATCAGGTAAGTTGATACTTGTGGAACCATCTGCGGTTATAAAAAATTCTCTTTTCAAAATCGTAAGTTTTTAGGTAGAAATTTGACTAAATAGATAACAAAAGTACAAGATTTTTAAGTTAATAACTACAACCAATTTATCTTTTAATAACGTTTTAAAATTCGTACTTTTGCAAAACACACATATATTTATGGAAACAGCGATTTTAAGCACTATGAAAATCAAAAAAGTACAAATTTCTAACCTTGATAAAACCACATTAAATGGTCGAAAATTTGGTTCTACATTTACCGATCATATGTTTATTTGTAAATATAAAAATGGTAAATGGCAAAAACCTAGAATAAAACCTTATAAAGATTTAAAATTAGCACCTTCTGCGCGTGTTTTTCATTACGGACAAGCAGTTTTTGAAGGTATGAAAGCATATAAAGATACCGAAGATCAAATTTGGTTATTTAGACCCGAAGAAAATCAAAAAAGAATAAACGCTTCCGCTAAAAGAATGGCAATGCCAGTTTTTCCGAAAGAATTATTTTTTGAAGGTTTAGAAACATTATTACGTTTAGAAAAAGATTGGATTCCTACTGCGGAAGGAAATTCACTTTATATAAGACCTTTTATGATTGCGTCTGGTAATGGGATTTTCGCTGCACCATCCGAAGAATATACTTTTATGATTATATGTTCGCCTTCAGGTAAATATTATTCTAAAGATGTAGAAGTTGTTATTGCAGAACGTTTTAGTAGAGCTGCAAATGGTGGCGTTGGCGCTGCAAAAGCTGCTGGAAATTATGGTGCGCAATTTTATCCAACACAACTAGCAATAGAACAAGGTTACGATCAGATAATTTGGACGGATTCTACTCATAAATTCTTAGAAGAAGCTGGAACAATGAATATCTTTTTTAGAATAAATGATACTTTAATTACTGCGCCAACAAGCGAACGTATTTTAGATGGTGTTACAAGAAAAAGTATTATTGCCATTGCAGAAAACGAAGGTATTAAAGTAGAAGAACGTAGAATCTCAATAGATGAAATTGAAAAAGCAGCAACTAACGGAACATTAAAAGAAATGTTTGGTGCAGGAACTGCGGCAGTTGTTACAGCAATTACACATTTTTCGCATAAAGGAATAGACTACAAAATATCAGATGTAGCCGATAGATATTCAAAACGTTTCAAAAAAATATTAACGGATATTCAACAAAATAAGTCGGAAGATATTTTTGGTTGGCGTTATAAAGTGTAACTTTAATAGTTGTATTTTAAGAATGATACAATTTTAAAAAAATCCTAAAAGGCACAAAAGAACATATTATGACTTTTGTGCCTTTTATGGTTAAAAAAAAGGGTTCTATCTCTAATTTAATGGTAATATACTCTGAATGTCATTCCTGCGAAGGCAGTTCCGAATTGTCGGAATAAATAACAATTAATAAGATTCCTTCCTTCGCAGGAATGACAATTTTGTTAGAAAATAAATATAAATCAAATTTACCATTAAAATAAGGCTAGAACCAAAAAAATAATTATGCTAAATAAACTTCTTTTTAAACAAATAGACAATTCGGCTTTAATTGTTTTTAGAGTTTTTTTTGGATTACTATGTTTTTTAGAATCTATTGGTGCAATTTTTACAGGTTGGGTACATCGTGCTTTTATAGCGCCTAAATTTACCTTTACTTTTATTGGTTTTGAGTGGTTGCAACCTTTACCTGGCAATGGTATGTATTTGTATTACGTTATCATGGGTGTTTTTGGTTTATTTATAATGCTTGGTTACAAGTATAGATTTAGTGTTATTTCATTTACCATTATGTGGTTTATAACTTATATAATGCAAAAATCATCGTATAATAATCACTATTATTTTTTGATTTTATTAAGTAGCATTATGGTTTTTCTACCTGCAAATAAATATGCTTCTTTAGATGTAAAATACAATCCAGAAATCAAAAAATATTCTATGCCTAATTGGTGTCGTTTGGTTTTAATAGCACAAGTTTTTATTTTATATACTTTTGGTGCTATTGCCAAACTTTATACAGATTGGTTAGATTTTACCTTTGCAGAAGTTTTATTAAAAAGAAAAGCAAATTACCCAATTATTGGTAAATTATTACAGCATGATTATACACATTATTTTGTTACTTATGGTGGCATTTTGTTTGATGGTTTAATCATTCCGCTATTGTTATATAAACCGACACGTAAAATTGCTTTTTATGGTGCAATTTTCTTTCATTTATTTAATTCTACTGTGTTTCAGGTTGGTATTTTTCCGTATTTATCTCTAGCGTTTGTTCTATTCTTTTTTGAAGCGAAAACCATTCGGAATATTTTCTTAAAAAAGAAACCTCTATACCTAGAAACCGAAATTATAATACCAAACTATAAACGGTTATTAATTGTAGTGCTTTCTGTTTATTTTGTAATTCAAATAGCATTGCCTTTAAGACATCATTTTATAAAAGATAACGTACTTTGGACTGAAGAAGGACATAGAATGTCATGGCGAATGATGTTGCGATCTAAAAGTGGTTATGCTAAATATAAAATAGTAAACCAAAAAACTGGCATAACTACAAAGGTAAAATTAAGTAATTATTTGTCTTCAAAACAAATCCGTTTGGTTTCTACCAAACCAGATGCTATTTGGCAATTTTCTCAACATTTAAAACGTGAGTATGCTAAAAAGGAGGAAAATATTTCTGTTTTTGTAAGTTGTAAAATAAGTGTTAACGGAAGACCTTTCAAAGAATTAGTAAACCCTAATATAGATATTGCCAACGTTTCTTGGTCTGTTTTTAAACACAACGATTGGCTATTGCCATCTGATGATTATTTGGAGGCTATAAAATAACTTATTCCGTATCTAAACGCTCTTCTTCTTTATTAGTTTTTGAACGGTTATTTTCTCTTAATTTATTATTTCCGAAACTATATCTAAAACCTATTTTATAAAAATGCGTATCGGGTTTTGTAAAATATTGAATATCTTGATTCTCATAATTAAGTGTAGATAATTGACCTGCGTTTTTAAAAACATCATCAATCCCAAATGTTAAAACTGCTTTATTTTTAAATAAACTTTTTTGCAAACTAAAATTAGTTTGTAAATAACGACTAGTTTCTATTGCATTATAAGTATTGTCTTTTGATATGTAACTATATGTAATATTCGCTTTTAAACTTTTGTCTTTTAACAATGTAAAATTATTTACGATTTTAACAAAATAACTAGCTTTAGATTGTTTAATAATTTTATTATTAGATTCTATGGCAATAAAGTCATAAAACCTATTCACAAAAAATAATTGTGTGAAAACAGACCAACGCTTGGTAATATCATTTGTGCCTCCTAATACTAAACCAACACTTTCGGCGGTATCTAAATTTGTAATAATATCTCGAACAATATTATTTTCATTATCCTGAAAACTTATTTCTGAAAATCGATCTTTTGTATGCGAATAATATAAATCTGCTGAAAATTTACTTTTATAATAATATTTAAAATTTAAAACCTGACTAATTTCAGGCTTTAAATTAGGATTACCAACATTTGCTGCAAAATCAGAAAAGAAAAATTGAAACGGATTTAGTTGTTGGTATCTTGGTCTATTAATACTTTTTTTATACGAAAGAATAAAGTCATTATTGCCATTGGGATAATAATCTAAATAAAAATTCGGAAAGATTTTAAAATAATCATCTTCATTAATTTCATTAGTATTTGTAGTTTTTGAACTTCCTTTTATTTTAGTGTATTCACCTCTTAACCCAATTTGGTAATAGAGTTTTTTACTTTCTTTTTGGTAATTTGTATAAAAAGCATAATTATTTTCATCATAAGTAAATACATTACTTTTATTAAGATCTAAAGTGAAATTATTATTTATAAAATCGAATTGTAGAAAATCATTTTCGGAAGCAACAGTAGAAAATTTAATTCCTGTTTCAAATTTTGCTCCTTTTTTAAGTGGTAAAACATAATCAATTTTACTAGTAAAAATCTGAATGTCTTGCTCTGTAGCAATATTGAATTTATTCTCTTTAATAAAGACAGTACTTGGCAAGAAATAATCGGTATCTACTAATTGATTTACTTCTTTTTTAAATAGACTATGGCTTAAAGCTACTGTTATTTTTTGCCCTTTATCATTTAAACTATGTGTAAAATCTAAAACGTTCGATAAAAAATTATTATCTCTACGTGCCTTGTTATTTGCTACATAAGTAGAGTCTAACACATTGGCGTTTGAGAAAATAGAGCCGTTAGTTGTTACATTATTATTTTCTTTATCTAACTCACTATATACTGTACTAAGAGTTACGCTGTTTTTTTTATCAAAACTATAATCAACATTTAATAAACCGCTATATTTTAAGTTGTCGGTAATATGATCTGCCGAAGAAAACCAATTAGAAGTCAATTCGTTTTGTGCATTAAAATACTTAAGTCTTGTTGTTTCTTCTATAATATGTTTATTATTAGAATAGTTTAAACTAGCAGTAATACTCAATTTATCTTTTTTATAAAAATGTGTGGTACCAAGAGAATATTTATCAAAAATACCAATTGTATAGTTCGCATTTACAGTTCCTTTATAATTATTTTGCGCTGTTTTTTTTAACACAATATTTATAATAGAACCGCTAGAGGCATCATATTTAGCCGAAGGATTCGCAATAACTTCAATAGATTTTATAGAATTACCATCTAAATTTTCGAGAAAAGATTTGAGTTCGGTTACTGGTAAACCTACCTTTTTATCATTAATGTAAATACTTGCAATAGTAGATTTTACCATTATTCTATCTTGATTTACAAAAACACTTGGTGTATTATTTAAGATACTCCAAGAATCTTGATTGGATAAAATGGTGTTTTGAATATTAAAAATAAGTCGATCTGCTTTTTGTACAATTGTTGGTTTTTTATAAACTATTTCTACTTCATTTAAAGCTTCGGAATTTTCTTTTAAAACAATTACAGGAATTGTTTGATTAGTAGTAATTTCAATATTTTTTGAAACATTTTTATAACCAAGAAAACTAATATTTAAAGTATACGTACCAACAGTTAATTCATTAAAAGTAAAAAAACCATTACTGTCCGAACTGGTTCCTTGTACTTTGTCTTTGCTTTTTAGTGTAATATTTGCAAAGGCAATTACTTCACTTTTAGAGTCTGTTAAACTTCCTTTTAATGTTGCGTTTTGGGTGTAACTTAGTGTAGTTATTAGTAATAAACTAATTAGTATAATGATTTTCATGCAATTTTTTTCGTAAATTTTTTCCCCTTGTTACGAAAGTTACACAAACCTACAAATAAATATTTAACTTTCTGTAATTAACTTTGCTACATTTTTACTTGCGCCATTTCTGCCTAGTTTTGTTTCTAATTCAAAATAATCGTTAAATAATTGTTCTCTTTTTTTATCTTCTAAAATTAATTCTAATTCCTTTTGAAGATTTTTTTCATTAAAATCATTTTGAATTAATTCTGTTACAACCTCGCGATCTAATATTAAATTCACTAGTGAAATAAATTTAATATTAATAATACGTTTTCCTATCTGATAAGAAATCCATGAACCTTTATAACAAACCACTTCTGGCACTTTAAATAATGCTGCTTCTAAAGTTGCTGTTCCTGAAGTTACTAATGCAGCATAACTTACCGATAATAAATCGTATGTTTTATTATTAATAAATGCCACATTATTATTTTTAATAAACTGCTGATAAAAGGTGAAATCTTGACTTGGTGCGCCAGCAATTACAAACTGATAATCTTTAAATTTAGCCAGCATTTTTAACATTACCGATAACATTTTTGTGATTTCTTGCTTTCTGCTTCCTGGTAAAAGTGCAATGATTGGTTTATCGGATAAATTGTGTTGTTTTCTAAATGTTTTTTCATCGATTTGTTTTCTGCCAGCAATAGCATCTAATAAAGGATGCCCAACAAAATTGACTTTATAATTATGTTTTTTATAAAAGTCTTTTTCAAAAGGTAAGGTTACAAACATGGCGTCAATATCACGTTTAATATCTTCCACTCTACTTTCTCTACTTGCCCAAACTTGCGGCGCAATATAATAGTTTGTTCTAAAATTATGCTCTTTTGCCCATTTTGCGATTCGTAAGTTAAAACCTGAATTATCAATAAAAATTAGTTGATCTGGCTTGTATTTTGCAATATCTTTTTTACAGAATTTTATATAACCTAAAATTTTTCGAAGATTAAAAAGAACCTCAACAAAACCCATAAAAGCACGTTCTTTGTAATGACTTACTAAAGTGCCGCCAACTGCTTGCATTAAATCGCCACCCCAAAATCTAAAATCTGCTTTTGAATCTTGGTTTTTTAACGCTTTCATTAAATTGGAAGCGTGCAAATCTCCCGAAGCTTCGCCTGCGATGATATAATACTTCATAGTTTTGTGTTTTTACAAGACAAATTTAGAAATTAATATTACTAAAGCAATCAATATAGTTGCCATTAAAACACCTTTTGCTTTGTAGTCTTCTTTACGTTTTGTAAACACGAAAAATGCTAATAAATTCGGAATTACAGAATAAATTAATATTAAATTAAGTTGTTTATCTTCAAAAATTAATCGTTTTACAAACTTCATCGAGAAATTATTAAATACTTGTGTATAAAAATAAAACCCTATAGCAGTTGCTAAAATTCCTACTAAAAAACCTATTAAAACTTGTTTTTTTATGTGACTTTTTTTCATAATATGTTTTTAAAACCAACTATTCAAATTCTGAATAAAATGATGCGCTGTTAAATCAAACTTTACTGGCACAATCGAAATATAATCTTGTGCTAGTGCGTGTTCATCGGTATCTTCGCCTTTATCTAAATTTACAAATTTACCTGTTAACCAATAATATTCTTTTCCTTGCGGATTAGCACGTTTATCGAATTCTTCTACCCAATTTGCTCTTGCTTGTCTACAAATTTTGATACCTTTTACTTCTGTTGTTTTCGGAAAATTTACATTTAAAACAATGCCATCTGGCAAACCTTTCTCTAGAACTTGTAAGACTATTTTTTTAATATGGTTTTCTAAAATTTCGAAATTTGCTTTCCAAGAATAATCTAATAATGAGAATCCTATTGCTGGTATACCTTCGATTCCTGCTTCTACAGCAGCACTCATTGTACCAGAATATACTACATTTATAGAAGAATTTGAACCGTGATTTACACCAGAAACACATAAATCTGGCTTGCGATTTAAAATCTCATTCACTGCAATTTTAACACAATCTGCTGGTGTGCCAGAACAACTATATTCTATTTGATCGCCATCATCTATATTAACAGGATTACATTCTAAAATGGCATCTAACGTAATTGCGTGACCTTTACCGCTTTGTGGAGAATCTGGCGCAACTACCACAACATCACCTATTTGGTTCATTACTTTTATTAAAGTTCTAATGCCTGGTGCAGTTATTCCATCATCATTGGTAACTAATATTAGTGGTCTTTGGTCTTTCGTCATTGGTCTTTAAAATTTAAGTGTAAATATAAGCTTATTTTTCTGTAATTTTATGTGTAAATCGATTCATCAATTCTTTCATTTTAGTATCTAAAAGTTGGTATTTTAACTCTTCTTTTCCTAAGTAAATAAACATAAAAATGTATTTATTTTCTAATTTTTCATACAGAAAAGGTTTATTTAATCTGTAGGTTTCTCTTAATAAACGTTTTATTCGATTTCTATCTACTGCATTTTTAAAATTCTTTTTACTAACCGTAACTCCTGCTTGAATTAAATAATCGGAATCGTGCTCAATCTTTAAATACAATAGCATAATCGGAAAAACAGTTATTTTTTTTCCGTTTTCAAAAAGCAGTTTTATTAATTTTTTGCTTTTTAATTTTTCTTGTTTTTTATAGGTAAATTGCATTAATGCAAAGTTAGGTTTTTTTAAAAAATAAATGTTGTATCTTTAGGAACAAAATAAATTTGCTATGAAAAAAATTTACACTTTAACTTTTATCTTATATTCTATTTTGTCTTTTGGGCAGCATCCTGACTTAACATCGCAAAGATGGTTTGTTAAAAACATTACAATTAATAATGTAACTACCGAAATTCCAAACGACCCAATTACTTTTCCGTTTATAGATTTATATTTTTATAGTGGTGGATCAAATTTAATTACTTCTTCAAATACCGTAATAGTTAATGATTGTCAAATTGGTTTTACTGGTCATATAGATTTTAATTCTACTAACAGATTTAATTATAATGATTTTACGCCATTTTCTACTACAACTAATTGTGGCACACCTATAATTGATTTTACAAATCAATATGTAACTTTTTATAATGATGAGATTACAGAGGAATTCACTTATATTATCACAAACTTAATAGACAGAAAAACTTTAATTGTAACAAGTAATACGGGTAACCAAATTGAATACACTAGTAAGGTTTTTGGAGATATACCAACATATATTGCCGACATTAATTGGGTTTTAGATGAGTTAATTATAGATAATATTTCTCATGAAATACCAAATAATTCCGAAGTAAATTCAATTTCTACGTTTTTTAATTATTATGAAAGTCAAAATTTTTCAACAGCTGTTTGTGCTGGTTTATTTGGTATTACTAATTTTATTGAAAATGAAAATCAGTTTTATTTGTATGAACTTATAACTACATTAAATGATTGTGGAGGAAGTGAAAATCAAAATTTTCAAAATTTATATTTAGGTTTTTTTATGGATAATTTATCAAATCCATTTACTTATGATATGACATTTTCTGGTGAATATTTATTAATTACAGATATTTTGGGGAATACCGCACAATATCGTAATGCAACAGCTTCTGTTGAAGATTACTCAAATTCATTGTTTACTATATATCCAAATCCTGTAAAAGATATTGTTACTATAGAGGAAAAAACTAATGTTAGTATAGAAAATATAAGTGTTTATAATTATTTAGGCAAAAAAATATTTACAACTAAAAACAAAAAAATAAACATGCAATCTTTAAAAACAGGTATGTATCTAGTTAAAATAGAATTTGAAAACGGTAAAATTGAATTAAAAAAAGTTGTTAAGTCCTAAATTTGTTTTATTTTATTTTCATAAAACAAACATTTAATTCTACTTTTCTATTCCTATAATAACGCCAAAATTACCATCTAATTGTATCTGATTTTTTGAAGGTAAATACGTTTTGGAAACAAAACCGTCTAAATATAAGGCGCTTTTACAGGCGTTATTTTTAAAGAACATCGCAAAATCATAAAAATTTATTTTTTCTTTAGACATTGCA
>JAMONN010000008.1 GCA_027065775.1 Flavobacteriaceae bacterium
AAAAAATCTTGAAAACTTTCTTGATAGAATACAATAACTACAATATATCTAAGTAAAACAATACAAATCATAGTTATTACAAAAGAACCAATAGTACCTATAAGCAATCTTTTTTTTGGTTTTTCGGTCCAAGAATAGCGACTATCTAAAGATGCAAAAAAATAACCGTTTGCATAAGCAATAACAAATGAATACAATTGAAAAATAATAAATACAGGTATTAAATCTTTAATTGGCAAATCCCAATTATTAGAGATAGTTCTTTCAATAATAAAAATAACGATACCTATAATTATTGTAGACTTAAATGTATGTTTAATATTTCCCATTTCTGTTTTCATCTTTGTAATTTAAAACTTAATTTCAAATGTAAGGTCTTTATCTTTAACTTCAAACTTTGATGTACTAAATTGTGGCGGACCAAACGATAAATTATTATTTGTGGCACCATAATCTTCTAGAGGCATGCCGTTTGGAGAAAAATCCATGTTATTATTTTCATTTTTATCATGATAACTAATGATGGAATAAACTCCTTTAGAAACATCTTTAAATACAACACTTGCTTTTTTGTCGGTTATTGTTGCAGTTAATTTTGCGATTGGTTTTACTAAAAATCCTTTTTGATTGTAGATTGCAAATAGAACTTTTCCGTTATTACTAGTAATATTATTTACAGATACTTTAATAGATATTAAATCGCTTTTTTGAACAGTATTTTCAAGTTTAACGGAAGTGTTATCTTGAGAAAACGTAAGAATTGTGATTAGATACAATACAAATGTTAAAATAATTTTTGTCATGATTTTATGTTTTAAGATTATTGTCATTATTTGACACAGCAAATATGCGATACATCATTCTTTTTTAAAATTGTTTGTTACCGAGTTGTGTTTTTTTTAGGATGAACTGTATATTTGTTTAAACAATTACACGATTAAACAGTTAAACAATTAAACCATTTTATTTTTTAACGGATATTATCATAATAACATAGTAAATACGGCTTTGAACAACTATATTTGTAAAGTAAGGTTGTATTCAAAAAAAATAATAATGGAACTTCAAAAAACAAGAACACTCTCCGATAAGGTTTTACTATTCGTTAAAGGATTAGCAATGGGTGGCGCGAATAAAGTACCTGGTGTTTCTGGCGGTATTGTTGCTTTTGTTACTGGTTTTTATGAAGAATTAATTTTTTCCTTTAAAAGGATCAATCTCAAAGCACTTAAATTATTATTTAGCGGAAGATTCCGTAGTTTTTATCAATATATTAATGGTAAATTTCTTTTATTAGTTTTTGGAGGTAGTTTATTTAGTTACTTTAGTGTTTCCTTTCTGTTAGACTATTTTATTACACGATACGAATTGTATGTTTGGAGTCTTTTCTTTGGTTTAATAATAGGTTCTATTTATTATATTGCTAAAAATTTTAAAGATTTTACTCCTAAATGTGTCTTTTCCATCGCAATAGGTTTAATTATTGGTATTGGCATCAGTTTATTGCCGCCAGCAAAAGAAAATAGTAACCTTTGGTTTGTTTTTTTATGTGGTATAGCAGGTGTTTCTGGTATGACTTTGCCTGGACTTTCTGGTTCTTTTATATTAATCCTTTTAGGTAATTATGTGTTGCTTTTAGTAGATTCGGTTAATATGCTATCACAGACAATAATAGATATTGTTTCTGGTAATTTCGATTTTTTGCATGATCAATTGCGTATGAAATACTTAAAAATTATTGGTGCTTTTACTGCTGGTTCTACATTTGGTTTAATTGTGACTTCACATATTTTAGGCTATTTGTTAAACAGATGGCATAATGTGGTAACAGCAGTTGTAATTGGTTTTATTGCAGGTTCATTAGGAAATGTTTGGCCTTGGAAAGAAAAAATTTATGCAACCGATAATAATATAAGTATATTAGATAGTCAAGGTAATAAAATATTAAAAAATTATGAACGCTATTTGCCTAATTTCAGTGATTCTGAAACTTGGTTTGCTATTGGTTTTGTAATTTTAGGGATTTTAATTTTAGTTAGTATAGAAAAATATGGTAAAAAAGAACAAAAAGTATAAATTCGGATTACTTGGTAAGAACATCAGTTATTCGTTTTCTAAAAAATATTTTACAGATAAATTTAAAAATGAAAATTTTTCCTATCAATATGATAATTTTGATATTGATAATATTTTGGAATTACCAATGTTTTTAAATGATTCGATTAATGATTTAATCGGTTTTAATGTTACCATACCTTACAAAGAAGAAATATTTAAATATTTAGATGAAGTTGATGAAATTGCTGAAAAAATAGGCGCAGTAAATACCGTGACTATTGTAGATGGTACTTATTTAAAAGGAAGTAATACAGATTGTTATGGTTTTTTGAATTCCATTAAACCATTATTGCAAACACATCATAAATTTGCACTTATTTTAGGAAATGGTGGAGCAACCAAAGCAATTAAATACGCTTTAGAGTCTTTAAATATTGAATATTTGGTAGTGTCTAGAAATTCTATTGGTAATAACATTATTACATATTCCGATATAACGGAAAAACATTTCACTAATAGTATTATAATTAATTGTACACCATTAGGTACATTCCCTGATATTAATGAATGTCCTAATATTCCGTATGAGTTTATAAATAAAAAGAACCTTCTATTTGATTTAGTTTACAATCCCAAAGAAAGTATGTTCCTTAAAAAAGGAAAAGAAAACGGTGCAACAATAAAAAACGGTTTAGAAATGTTAGAATTACAAGCAGAAAAATCTTTTGAAATCTGGAAAAAACAATAAACAAATGAATTTTAATAACAAAACTATATGGATAACTGGTGCTTCGTCTGGAATAGGTAAAGCACTTGCAATAGAATTATCTAATCAAAATGCCAATCTTATTCTTTCTTCAAGGAATTTGGATAAATTACAAGAGGTAAAAGCACTTTGCTCTAATCTAAATAAAGTGCAAGTTTTAAAATTAGATTTAGACGATTATACACATATTAATAAAACGGTACAAACAGCAATTACATTATTTGATGGCATAGATATACTTATAAATAATGGCGGTATTAGCCAACGTTCCTTAGCAATTGATACAGGAATAACTGTAGATGAACGAATATTTAAAACCAATTATTTTGGTACTATCGCACTTACAAAAGCAATATTGCCTTATTTTGTTGCTAAAAAAGAAGGTCAGTTTGTAGTAATTACAAGTGTTGTTGGTAAAATAGGTACGCCATTAAGAACATCTTATGCCGCATCAAAACATGCTTTGCATGGTTTTTTTGATAGTTTAAGAGCAGAAGTACATAAAGACAATATTGCCATTACATTAATATGCCCAGGTTTTGTAAAAACTAATGTTTCTTTAAATGCTTTAACTGGCGATGGTTCTAAACAAAACACCATGGATAAAGCGACTCAAAATGGTTTGCTGCCAGAATATTTTGCCCAAAAAGCAGTAAAAGCAATTGCAAACAAAAAACACGAAATTGTTATTGGTGGAAAATTAGAAAAATTAGCAGTAAGAGTAAAGCGATATTTTCCTAAAATATTGGCTAAAATGATTCGTAAATTGACTGTTACTTGATAGTGTTTTTTAATTTGTATTAGAAGTATATTTAACCTGTATTGTAGTATTGTGTACTTCGGTTTAATATAAAATCGTTTCAATGTTTTATATTAACATGTTCTGTAAAGTTAGGTTAAAAAATTAATATAGCAAGTAAATGTGAATAAGTCACAAGAACTAAATAGTTTACACTAGTTTGTTCAACGTGTATTCAATTAAATTTTCAACTACTTTATATGGATCTTTGCTAAAAGTACCATTTGCTCTATTTGCAATAATAGCATTCATAGAACAAGCATGATGCCCTAATAATTTCGCTAAACCGTAAATTGCAGACGTTTCCATTTCTAAATTAGTAATTCGCAAATCGTTAAATTTAAACGAATCAATTTTAGAATTCAAATTAATGTCTTGAAGTGCTAAACGTAAAATTCGACCTTGTGGTCCATAAAAACCACCTGCAGTTGCAGTTACACCAATATGTACTTTGTCAGATTTTAATCTATCTTCTAATTCTTTACTATTTTCAACACAATATGGTCGTGATTTTCTATCGGAATAATTAGTATGTTTTATAAATGCATCTTCAAAATCTTTTTCTAAAATATGTTCGCAATCATATGCGTGTAACATACCATCAAATCCTAAACCATATTTGGCTAAAACAAAGTTGTCTACTTCAATATTGCTTTGTAACGAACCAGAAGTGCCAATTCTTACAATATCTAACGAAGTATGTTTTTCTTTTATAGTTCTAGTTTTTAAATCAATATTAACTAACGCATCTAATTCATTTACTACAATATCAATATTATCAGGACCAATTCCTGTAGAAATGATACTCATTCGTTTTCCTTTAAATATACCAGTAATTGTTCTAAACTCTCTTTTTTGTGTTTCGAATTCTATAGAATCAAAGTGTTTTGCTACTTTAGGCACTCTATTCTGATCGCCAACAAAAATAATGGTATCTGCTATATTTTCAGGTTGTAGATTTAAGTGATAAACACTTCCGTCTGGATTTAATATTAATTCTGAATCTGCTATTTTTTTCATCTAGATTACTAATTTAAAGTAAATACAAAGTTACAAATAACTCAGTATTCAAATAA
>JAMONN010000009.1 GCA_027065775.1 Flavobacteriaceae bacterium
TATTATAAAAATAAATTTAATGTTTCCTTACAGTTAAAAGGAAATGATACCCAAAATAATTATAGTGCAAAATATGGTGAAGACAAAACACCTGCATACGCAATTTTTAATATAAATTTTGGAAATAAATTTAACCTAAAAAACAATAACCTTATTTTAAAATACGGTGTAGAAAATATATTAGATAAAAATTATTCTACCTATGCCGATTGGAATAATTTCCCTAGACAAGGACGAAATTTTTACTTAAATGCATCTTACATTTTAAGTAAATAAAAAAATTGATTTGATTGATTTGATTAAAAAGACCATCGAAATACTAAATAGATGGTCTTTTTTTTACATTAAAATATTATTTGTGTTTTCTAGAAACTAAATTAGTCATTAAGTAACAAAAATAACTACCGAAACTGAACTCAACTGCATTAAAGACAAATTTGGTTATTTTTAGCCGTTTTATATGATGTATTTATATATATCATTAATAATGCTTTATGAATTTCCAGTTTTACGAATGAAGTTTAAATTGAAGAAGAAGAAGAAGAAGAAGAAGAAAGATTTTAAATTAAAATCTATTCTTTCACACCAAATTTCTTCAATATAATTTTCATTAAACACCAGTTTGTAAATGCCGATTGCAATAAATTTGCACCTACAAATGCCGTAAACCACAACCAATTAATGTTTATCTTAATTGCTAATATTAGACTTATTAAGATGAATGTTCCTGCTATTCCGTTTATGTATCTGTTCATTTTGAGTTGAATGTTAAAAGTATAAAGTTGAAAGTTTTATTTCTTAATTATTTAATTAGTCTTTTCAATATTTAATACGGAAATATGTATTTTAGATAAAGTTTCTAAATTGGTATTAAATTCTTCGATTTCAGAAAACAAAGCGTCTGTACATTCTTTTTTCACAAAAGCATAAAATAAAATTGAATTGGTTTCAAAACGATCACCAACAAACCAATTACTTTGATTTGAAATATTAGAAACATCTTTATGTCCTTTCACATCTTGATAACTATAATTAGGCACTTTAGCGTTATGCAAAATCGATTTTATTTGATCTTTATATTGATTTACTGCTGTTATTAATACTAGTTTCATTTTAATTGGGTTAAAGGTTAAAGGTATTGGGTCAAAGAATGTTTTGGATTAAAGTACGTTTACCTTTAACCCAAAATCTTATCTTAAATTATTCATATTTCTTCTTTTCTGTTATGTAATAAATCATTGGTACAACTAACAAAGTTAATACAGTAGACACAATTGCTCCTGCAACTAATGATATTGCTAAACCTTGAAAAATAGGATCAAATAATATGATAGATGCTCCAATTACTACTGCTCCTGTTGTTAATAAAATTGGCGTCATTCTCACTGCTCCTGCATCCACAATAGCATCTTTTAAATTGGCACCTTCTTTTAATCTAATTTCTATAAAATCGATTAATAAAACGGAATTCCGTACCATAACTCCAGCCAAAGCAATCATACCAATAAATGAGGTTGCGGTAAAAAATGCACCAAAAACCCAATGCCCTAAAACAATACCAATTAACGACATTGGTATCGCCAACATCATAACAATTGGTGTTTTAAAGTTTTGAAACCAACCAACAATTAACATATAGATAATTAAAATCACCACCATAAATGCAGTTCCTAAATCACGAAAAACCTCTAAAGTAATTTGCCATTCGCCATCCCATTTTACGGTATAATCTAACTCATCTTCTGGTTGATTCATGTACAATTCGTTTAGTTTATAACCTTTTGGTAATTCGATTTGTTTTAGTTTTTCTTCCATTCCTAAAATCGCATACACAGGACTTTCTAATCCGCCAGCCATATCTGCAGTTACATAAACCACACGTTTTTGATCTTTACGCATAATGGTTTTTTGCAATGTTTTTTCTTTAATGGATACTAATTCACTTAAAGGAATTGTCATGCCAAGTTTCGATTTTATAGCAATCGTTTTTAAATCGGTTAATGAATTTTTATTCGCGTCATCTAAAGCAAGAATAATTCCGATACTTTCGCTTGCTTTTTCATCATAAAAAGTAGAAACTGCATGTTCTCCATACAATGTAGTTACTGTATGTACAATTTGTGCAGGTGCAATTCCGTTTAGCATTGCTTTCTCTTTATCTACTTCTAAATTGAATTCTTTTTGATTTTCTTCAACCATCCAATCTATATCCACAACATCATCGGTTTCATGTAAAATAGTTTGAATTTTATCTGCTATTTTAACTTGCTCATCATAATTTGGTCCATAAATTTCGGCAACAATAGTCGATAAAACTGGCGGTCCAGGCGGAACTTCTACAATTTTAATATTTGCACCATATTTTTTACCAATTTCTTGCACTTTTGGTCGTACAATTTTTGCAATGTCATGACTTTGTAATTTTCGGTGTTCTTTGTGCAATAAATTAACTTGAATATCTGCCATATTAGAACCGCCACGTAAATCGTAATGACGTACCAAACCGTTAAAAGTTATTGGTGCAGATGTACCAATATAATTCTGATAATCAACTACTTCTGGTATGGTTGAAAGATATTGCGAAACTTCTTTTGTTACCATTGCAGTACGCTCTAAAGTGCTGCCTTCTGGCATATCGATAACTACTTGAAATTCATTTTTATTATCAAAAGGTAACATTTTTACAGCAACTGTTTTAGTGAAAAATAAAGCAATTGAACCAATCATTAATACAAAAACTACCAATAATAAAACGTTTCTTTTTACTTTACTATCTAATAAAGGTCGCTCTAATTTGTTGTACATTTTATAAATAAAACTTTCAGAATTTGCGGTTTCACTATCGTGTTTTTTATCGCCTTTTTTATCTTTTTCTTTTAGAAAAACAAAACCTAAATATGGTGTAATAGTTAAAGCAACAAATAGAGACAACAACATGGCAATAGATGCTCCAATTGGCATCGGACTCATATATGGACCCATCATTCCAGACACAAATGCCATTGGTAATATGGCGGCAATTACTGTAAATGTTGCTAGAATTGTTGGATTACCAACTTCGTTTATCGCAAAAATTGCTGCTTGTTTAAATGGCAAACGTTTCATTTTAAAATGTCGATGCATATTTTCGGCGATAATAATACTATCATCGACGACTATTCCGACGACAAAAACTAAAGCAAACAATGTAATTCTGTTTAAGGTATAACCTAACAAATAATAACTAAATAAGGTCAAAGCAAAAGTTAACGGAACCGATAAAAATACGACTAAACCGCCACGCCAACCCATCGCCAAAATCACTAAAATAGTTACTGCTAAAATAGCAACACCTAAATGCAGTAACAATTCGCCTACTTTATGTGAAGCCGTTTCGCCATAATTTCTAGAAATACTAACTTTTACATCTGTCGGAATTAAATTTGCTTTCAGTTTTTCGATTTTAGCAATAATTTTATCCGCAATTGTCATGGCATCTGCTCCTTTAATTTTAGAAACTGATAATGTTACTGCGTTATATTCCGATGGGAAATTTTTGTAGTTTTTATTTGCTTTTCCATAACCAAAAGACACGTAATTTTTAGCATTTTCTGGACCATCAACAATTTTTGCAACTTGCCTTAAATAAACAGGTAAATTTTTATTTGTACCAACAACTAAACCTTCAACATCTTCAACTGTTTTTAAGAAATTACCTGAAGTTAATAAATATTCTTCGTCGTTATTTATAAAACTACCAGATTGCATTTGCTGGTTATTCGCTTTAATCATTTGGATGATTTCTAAAGCATCAATTCCGTTAATGGCTAATTTATCCTTATCTAAAATCACTTTTAATTGACGTGTTCTTCCACCAATACTTTTGGTAATAGCAACATCTTTAACCTTCTTAATTTCGTTTTCTATTTCTTTAGAAAGTTGTCTTAAATCGTAATCGTTATAATTTTCACTCCATAAAGTAACGCCTAACATTGGTACGTCATCAATAGTTCTGGTTTTTACCATTGGTTCGTAAATTCCGTTAACGTACATAGCACGATTTTTCATCAATTCATTGTACAAATTAACGTACGAACGCTCGGTATCTTCGCCTACATGAAATTGTACAATAATCATTGCTTGACCATTCATTGCCATAGAATGAATATGATCTACACCTTTTATATTAGCAATTACCTTTTCTAGTGGCTTTATAACTCTATTTTCTACTTCTGTTGGACTAGCACCTGGATAGCCAATCATTACATCTGCCATTGGCACATTTATCTGTGGCTCTTCTTCTCTTGGGATTAAAAAAGAGCTGTAAATACCTATTGCCATCATTGCAACCATTAATAAAACGGTCAATTTTGACTCCATAAATACACTGGCAATTTTTCCTGAAATTCCTTCGTTCATTTTATATTGTTTTTGCCCATCTCTATCTCTTCCCAAAGGGAAGAAGAAAGCAGTATGGTTGTTTTGTTATTATTTTGAAATTTGCAATGATGCTCCATTATATAATTTCGCTTTCGCGGAAGTAATATATGTTTCATCAACTGTTAAACCTGACAACACTTCTATTTTATCGCCATATATTTTTCCTAATCGTAACCAACGTAATAATGCAGTGTTTTGATTGCTAACCGTATAAATTCCTTTTAAACTTCCTTTTT
>JAMONN010000010.1 GCA_027065775.1 Flavobacteriaceae bacterium
TTCTTCAACGCCATCTGTATCATTTTCAGATACTTCATTATTAATTGTTGCATTTTGATTTTGATAATAAATAAATGCTGCTATTAGTAACGTTAATATTCCGTAAATTGATTTTTTGTTTTTCATAATTTATTTAGATTTTAAAATTATTTCTTCAAAGTCATCCGTTTTTTCAAGGGAATTTAAAGTTTTGATAATTTGTTTTGAAGGTGTTGCTAACTTTCGTTTGGTTAAATCTATCCAAGCTAAAAATACGGTAATTGTAGCGGCAAGTTCGCCATCTTGTCTAAACAACAATGCTTTTAATTTAAATCGTTCGCAATTTTTACTAGATGCTTCTAGAAATAAGGCTATAGAAATATCTTCACCTAGTTTAATTTCTCTTCTAAAAATAGTGTTTTCCGAAAATAGAATTGGTCCAATATTTTGTTTTTCCATAACGGATAATCCAAAATCATTTTCATCTAAAAATCGCAATCTTGCTTCGGCAGCATAATCGTTATAAGCAGTATGACGCATGTGTTTATTTGCATCGAAATCTGCCCATTTGGTTTGGAAGTTTATTTTGTAACTCATGTTTTGTTTCACGCAGATTTTCGCTGATGTCGCAGATTTAAACTTAAAATAGTTTTACTTTAATAATTCGCTAATTCTCCTAATCGCTTCTTTTAACAAATCTTGCGACGTAGCATAAGATAGTCTAATATAATTTGGCAATCCAAAAGCATCACCTGTTACGGTTGCAACATTGGCTTTTTCTAATAATAATAGTGAAAAATCGGAAGCATTATTTATTTTAATTCCTTCAATAGTTTTTCCGAAATAATAAGAAATATCTGGAAAAACGTAAAAAGCACCTTCAGGTATATTTAAGTTAAACCCTTTTACTTTCGATAATAATTCTAATACTAAATCTCTTCTAACTTTAAATTCATCCACCATAAATTTAATTTTAGAAACTGGTGCATCTAAAGCTGCAATCGTTGCCATTTGTGCAATACAATTGGTGCCACTTGTAATTTGTCCTTGCATTTTATTACATGCTTTAGCGATCCATTCTGGAGCACCAATATAACCAACACGCCAACCAGTCATCGCAAAAGATTTTGAAACGCCATTTACCGTAATTGTTCTATCATACATTTCTTTAATTCTTGCAAAACTAAAATTAGTGCCTTCAAATAAAATATGTTCGTAAATTTCGTCGGAAATTATATAAATATTTGGGTATTTTACCAACACTTCTGCTAAAGCTCTATATTCTTTTTCGGAATAAACAGAACCACTTGGGTTGTTAGGCGAATTAAAGAAAATCAATTTAGTTTTTGGTGTAATTGCTGCTTCTAATTGTTCTGGTGTTATTTTAAAATCGTCTTCAATTTTGGTAGGTATTTGTACTGAAATTCCTTCGGCTAAATTTACCATTGCTTCGTAACTCACCCAAAATGGCGCTGGTAATAAAACCTCATCGCCTGGATTTAATAATACCAATGCTACATTTGCTAAAGATTGTTTTGCACCTGTCGATACCACAATTTGACCCACATTATAATCTAATTTATTGTCTCGTTTAAATTTTCTAGAAACTGCTTCACGTAATTCTAAATACCCATTTACTGGCGTATAAGAATTATAATTATCGTTTATTGCTTTAATCGCTGCTTCTTTTACAAAGTCTGGCGTATTAAAATCTGGTTCACCTAAACTTAAACTAATAATGTCTTTACCTTGTGATTTTAATTCTCTGGCTTTTGCTGCCATTGCTAAGGTTTGGGAAATAGGTAGTCGATTTATTCTATCGGAAAGATGATTCTTCATGAGTGGAAATTAAGTTACAAAAATAGTAAATTCAATTATAGATACTAAAATAAAGTTTATAATTTAAGATTATTTATTAACCAAAAAAGACTTCATAAATTAGAAGTCTTTAGTGAAATTTTAAATATCAAATTTTAAGCAATTACAGGTTTTTGACCTAATACTTTTAATTGATTATAATGTTCTTTAACTGCTCTCCACATAGTGTTATATTCGTTATATGGTAATTTGAATTCTAATGCAGTTTCTTTTACAATTTTCGCCAATTTTTTATAATGTATATGGCTAATATTTGCAAATAAATGATGTTCTACTTGTCTGTTTAATCCACCAGTAAAAAAACCAACCAACCAACTTTTTGGTGCAAAATTAGAAGTTGTAAATAATTGATGTATTGCCCAAGTATTTTTCATATTTCCGTTTTCATCTGGTGTTGGCATTTCGGTATTTGGCATAACATGTGCTAACTGAAAAACCACACTTAAAATAACACCTGCGGTATAATGCATAATTAAAAATCCTATTAATACTTGATACCAAGCAAAACCCATTATCAATGGTAATACAACCCAAAACGAATAATATATTATTTTACCAATAATTAATTTAGTCCATTGTGTTGTTGCATTTGGCATTTTACCATAAGATAGTTTTCTTTTTAAATAATTATATGATTGTTTAAAATCAGTTGTAATTGCCCAATTTACTGTTAACAACCCATAAAGAAAAAATGCATAATATTTTTGATATTTATGAATTTTCAACCATTTTGTGTGTTTAGAAAATCTAATAATTCTACCTGCATCAATATCTTCATCGTGACCTTGAATGTTTGTATAGGTATGGTGTAAAACGTTATGTTGTACTTTCCAATTATAATCATTACCAGCTAAAATATAAATACTACTACCAAACAATTTATTTACCCACGTTTTACTTGAAAATGTGCCGTGATTAGCGTCGTGCATTACGTTCATTCCAACGCCAGCCATTCCAACACCAATTAAAACCATAAATAATATCTGTACCCAAGTCGGCAAATCTAAAGTGAATATTAAAATTAAAGGTATTAAAAACAAAGCAAACATTATTATTGCTTTTAAATATAGTTTCCAGTTTCCTGTCTTTTTAATTTTTTTTTCTTTAAAATAGTCATTTACTTTTTTATTTAAAGTTCTAAAAAACTTTGCTTTATCAACAGTAGAAAATTTTATTGTATCAAATGTCATAATTATATAGTTTATTATTTATAATAATTCTTAATAGAACAAAATTACATCAATTTTATTGCAAAAAACTAATATTTATCATTTTTTGAATTTTCTACCTATTTAATTCAATAATCTTCTAATTTTGTTGTTCAAAATTATGAATAAAATAAAACAGTACTTTCCCGAACTATCTGATGTACAAATAAAACAATTTGAACAATTAGAAGAATTATATAAAACTTGGAATGCGCAAATAAATGTAATCTCCAGAAAAGATATTGATGAATTATATGTTAGACATGTATTGCATTCTTTAGCTATTGCTAAAGTACTGCAATTCAAACCAAAAACTAAGATTTTAGATGTTGGTACTGGTGGCGGATTTCCAGGGATTCCGTTAGCTATCTTATTTCCTGAATGCGAATTTGCATTGGTAGATTCCATTCAGAAAAAAATAAAAGTTGTGCAAGAAGTTAGTAATGCATTAGGTTTAGAAAACGTAAAAGCAATGCAACTTAGAGCAGAAAAAGTGGTTGGTGAATTCGATTTTATTGTTAGTCGTGCTGTTACAAAAATGGATAGTTTTGTAAATTGGGTTCGTAAAAAAGTAAAAAAGAAACAAAATCACGAAATTAAAAACGGAATTTTATACCTAAAAGGTGGTGATTTAACCGAAGAATTATCAAAATTTCCTAATGCTAAATTATATAATATTTCCGATTTTTTTACCGAAGATTTTTTTGAAACTAAAAAAGTAGTGCATTTACCGATTAAAAAGAGAGGTTAATTATTTTACTAACTTCGTCTTACAGTAAAACCAAGAAATCCTTCTATCTTCACAAAATGAAAAACTACCTCTTTACATCAGAACGCTTAGGTTTTAGAAATTGGATAGAAACCGATAAAGAACCGTACGCAAAAATGAACCAAGATAAAGATGTTATGGAGTATTTTCCGAGCATTAAAACCAAAGAAGAAACCTATGATCAAGTAACACGGTTTCAAAAACATTTTACTGATTTTGGTTTTACTTTTTTTGCAGTAGATATTTTAGAAACTAATGAATTTATTGGTTTTATCGGTATGATAAACACCAGTTTTAAAGCATCGTTTACACCTTGTAAAGAAATTGGTTGGCGTTTACAAAAATCTTCTTGGGGTTTTGGTTATGCAACCGAAGGTGCAAAACGTTGTTTAGAATATGGTTTTAATCAACTTAATTTTAAAGAAATTTTTGCCATAACACCATTAAAAAATAGCAAGTCAGAAAATGTAATGCTTAAAATTGGTATGCAAAAACAAGGCACTTTTGAACATCCGCAAATTGAAGATGGTCATTGGTTAAAAACGGAAATGTATTATAAAGTAAGTAAATAATTTCACTTTAAGTGAAACCCTAAATATCAAAATTATAAATTCAGTAAAAAACGCACCTTCTTAGAAGGTGGCATTGATTTGCCCCTAAAAGGGGGGCTTTTAGAAATCGAACTTTTGTTGTTGATTTTCTGCCTTTACCTCTTCTTTCTCTTGATATTTCACATACCTTTTAATCATTTCTTCATCTAAACCAACTGTACTTACAAAATAACCTCTTG
>JAMONN010000011.1 GCA_027065775.1 Flavobacteriaceae bacterium
TTAAAACTTTAGTACAGACAAAATAAATAACAGAATTATTAAAAAATAACCTTGCGAACGTTGCGATTACTTTGCGACCTTTGCGGTTAAAAACATTTCGACTTTGCAAGAAACAGTAAAACCAAAAAAACATCTAGGACAACATTTTTTAACCGATGAAAATATCGCTAAAAAAATAGCAGATTCCTTAATTACTAAAACCTATACTAATGTTTTAGAAATTGGACCTGGAATGGGTGTTTTAACAAAATATTTATTAGAAAACTCAAATTACAAAACATCTGTTATAGAAATTGATAGAGATTCTGTTGCGTATTTAAAAGAACATTATAAAGATTTAAAAAACAGAATTTTTGAACAAAATTTTTTAAAAGCAAACTTAAAAGAATTATTTCAGAATAAGCAATTTGCTATTATTGGTAATTTTCCTTATAATATTTCTACACAAATTGTATTTAAAACTTTAGAATACAAAGATTTGATCCCAGAATTTTCTGGTATGTTTCAAAAAGAAGTAGCCGAACGAATTGCCGAAAAACCAGGTTCTAAAAAATACGGAATTCTATCGGTTTTAACACAAGCATTTTATGGTGTGGAGTATTTGTTTACTGTGCCGCCAAGTGTTTTTAATCCGCCGCCAAGAGTAGATTCTGGTGTCATTAGATTAACAAGAAAAGAAAATTATACATTACCCGTTTCTGAAAAATTATTCTTTACCGTAGTAAAAACTGCTTTTAACCAACGTAGAAAAATGTTGCGCAAAAGTTTACAATCTTATAACTTATCGGATGAATTAAAACAATCGGAATTTTTCACAAAAAGACCAGAGCAATTATCTGTGGATGAGTTTGTTCATCTTACTGAATTACTAAACAAATAACTGTAACTATTTTACAATTACTGATTTAATTCTTTATTAATTTTTTAATTAGTTGTGTATTATGCTTATTATCCAATACTTTTATAAAATATACTCCTATAGTTAATTTAGTAATATCAACTCTATTATTTTTTATAATTCCTTTAGTTACAACTTGACCTGTAAGATCTGTTACTAAATAATTCATATCAGTATAATCCACAGAAAAATTAATAACATTATTATTAGGGTTAGGATAAATACTAGTATTTAGCGCTAAAGTTTCGTCATTTTCTGATAAGGATGTATTTGCTAAAACACTAGTTAAAGGTGGTTCATTCCAATATTCAAAATCTGTAATCCATGAATATCCTACCGCACCATATACTTTAAATGGCATAAAATAAAACATCTTATCAGGTTTATTAGGATCTTTCGTTTGATTTGTAACATCAAATAATATTTCGCCATTAATTGCTACTTTTAGTTTACCCAAAGTAGGATCAGGATGTCCATACCAATAAACCTCTAATTCAAACCAATCATCTTCTAAAACAGCAATGTCATGATTATCGACTTGCCAAACATCTTCGCCTAATTCTCCATCAATCATATATTGACCTTTAACTACCCAATATGGTGTTTCCGTATTGGTATCATAAATGTATAAGCCCATTCTAAAACCATCGTCATCCATATCTTTCCATTCAATAGGTAATCGCCAATCGGATTCTTCATCATTATGATCAAGATGTGTTTTTATTCTGTATTTTACATAACCTTTATTCATTCGTTGTACAGGATCATCCGACAAAATATCTCCAAACAAAACATATTGAACTCTTGAATATGAAACAAACGCAGGATCATCTTTAATAAATTCTATATATAAAGCATTTGTTAAATTGTCATCATAACCAATTGTCTCTAAGACTTCTGCATTAGCATATTCAAAATAGTTATCCAAATCGCCAACTACATAATTAAAATAGTGTTCTACTGTATCGCCTGGCAAATCATCTGGAAACGTGAAATTAGTCTCCATATCTGTTCCATTAAGATGATGGTTCCAAATAACTGTTTTGTCAACAATAACATTTTGATTAAATGATGATTTAAAAAGTAAATTACTTCTCGTTTGTGCAGTTACTGAACTAACTAAAATAATAAGAAATACGAACCAATATTTTTTATGTGGAAAATTTTTCATGTGGAAAATTTTGTAGTTTACTTTATGTTTATAAAAATAGTGGAAAATTTTGAATTTTTTACTTCCAAAATATTAATGTGAAACTTTTCAAGTTTTGTAAATTTCGTTTTGCAAAACAAACTTTGGTTTAAGTAATTAGTCATTATTTTTTATTGATTGTTGGCTATAGTTATAATTTCATTTTCCTTTTTTAAAATCATCATATTTTTAGGGATTTCACCTTCTATTTTTTGGTTCGGATATAGATGGTATAATCCTATCATTTTAGTATCTATTTTTATTTTTTTACTCTTTGCATTCATAAATAACCAAGGATTAGTGAACAACCAATCAATATTTTTTACTCCATTTATTGCTTCTAAACTTCCTGTGTCGCCAGTAAAATATATTTTTTTATTGTGCCAAGTAATTAAATATGAGTAGTGTTTAAAAGTAAAACTATGTGGTGTTTTAATTGCTTTAATTGAAAAATTGTTTAGTGTATTATTCAAATCATCTAATTTATTTACATTCCAATTGTCGTATATTTTCCCATTATACTTTTTTTTCATTTTTCTTACAAGTTTTTTTGAGTAATGGTCTTTGTGTTTATGTGTAAAGAGGAATATTGAATTTTCACTTATATTGTATAATTGGTTTTCATCATATTTCATATATTTATGAGCACCAGATTTATAAGGAAAATCAACATAGAGATTTATATTTCCGTCTGTCAAATACATACCACAATTTCCAATAAATTTAATTTTAATTTCATCTGTTTGACTATATCCAAAATTCATAAAGAAAATTAAGGTTATAATTACAAATATTTTATTTTGTGAATTTTTCATATATTCTTTGTGTTTGAGTTCAGTTTTCTTTGTGGTTATTATCGTCAACACTTATATATAAAATCATTACAATGTTTTATATATAAGCGTTAACGAATTTAGTAAAAATAAATAACAAAATTAAGTTCTAAAAGAAAAACAAACCCTAATATATTATTCCTAAATTTATCATTAGTTTTGTACTTAAGGTTATATCTAGTTAATTATTATGCAATTCGAGACTAATAAAAATACAATACCAAAAATCAAGCAATTAATCTCTGCTAAGAAGGATCTACATTTATCCGAAATGCTAGCCGAATTACACCATGTAGATTTGGCCGAAATTTTAGATGAAATTGATTTTGAATCTGCTATTTATATCTTTAAATTATTAGATAGCGAAAAAACATCAGACATTCTAACCGAGTTAGATGATGATACTAGAGAACGCATATTAAAAGTATTATCTGCCAAAGAAATTGCCGAGGAAATAGATGAGTTAGAGACCGATGATGCTGCAGATATTATTGCAGAACTACCCGAAGAAAAAAAAGAGATTGTAATTTCACAATTAGATGATGTAGAACACGCCAAAGATATTGTTGATTTACTACGCTATGATGAGCATTCTGCTGGTGGATTAATGGGCAAGGAATTAGTGAAAGTTTACGAAGATTGGTCTATTTTTACTTGTGTGCGTGAAATGCGTCGTCAAGCGGAAAATATCGATAAAGTACACACTGTTTATGTGGTAGATGACCATGAGATTTTAAAAGGTATTTTATCCTTAAAAAGCATGCTTACAACTTCTACAAAAGCACCTATTAAAGAAATCTATAACGATTCTGTAATCTCAGTAAAAGTAGACGAAGACGATGAAGAAGTTGCAAAAGTGATGCAAAAATATGATTTAATTGTATTGCCAGTTGTAGACGAAATGGGAAGATTGGTTGGTAAAATAACCATTGATGATATTGTAGATGTAATTAAAGATGAAGCCGAAAAAGATTATCAATTAGCAGCAGGTTTAACCGAAGATGTAGAAGCAGATGATACTATATTTCAGTTAATTAGAGGTCGATTGCCTTGGTTAATTTTAGGTTTGTTTGGAGGTTTAGGTTCGGTGTTTATAATGCAAGATTTTGAAGGAATTATGCAAAACGATGCATTAAAAAAATTATTCTTTTTTACACCATTAATTGCTGCAATGGCAGGTAATGTTGGTGTACAATCTTCTGCAATTGTAGTGCAAGGTTTGGCTAATGATATTATTAAAGGTAGTCTTTGGAATAGATTATTAAAAGAAATAAGTCTAAGTTTAATTAACGGAATTATTTTAGCATTATTAATTTTAGTCTTTGGACAAATAATGCAATATGATATTTATTTTAGTTTAGCAGTAGCAATTTCACTGATTTCTGTAATTATTATTGCTTCTTTAATCGGTACTTTTGTTCCAATAATTTTGGACAAAAGAGGTATTGATCCAGCACTTGCAACTGGCCCTTTTATTACAACAAGTAATGATATTTTCGGAATTTTTATCTTTTTTTATATTGCTAAATTGATGTTGGGTTTTTAGTGAAAAAGTTTCACGCAAAGTCGCAAAGAAAAAAATACGCAAAGATGCAAAGGTGATTTTTAGTAATGAAAATTATTCCTGCGAAGGCCATGGCAAACTCACACTTATTATTTTTGCCACGAATGCACGAATTTTCTCATTATTTTTAAGAAAGAATG
>JAMONN010000012.1 GCA_027065775.1 Flavobacteriaceae bacterium
GCGATAAAGGTGATTGCAAGTAAATTGATTAATTTAAATTCTAGCAATCTTATTCCTAATAACAGATTTAAAATTATAAAAAATAATATTGGAAATTTTCTTTCTTCTATTGTTTTTAAATGTAAACTTTCTATCGTTTTTTTTCGTTTTAATAACAATAAAAAAAACACGGGTATTACATAAGTACTCAAAAAAATCACAGATATAATACTGTATTCTAGTTCTTTTGGAACGTATTTAGGTTGTATTATAAAAAACAATACTGCACCAATTGTAGGAAATAATACAGGATGAAATACGTAAGATATTATTTTTTGCAAACTGAATATAGTTAATTTGTAAAACAAGTTAAAATAAAAAAAGGGATATGTATTTCATATCCCTTTTTATTTATTTTTCTTCTATAGGTTTCATTTCAAATATTTCCATAAATTTAGTGGTATAATTACCTGCTAAATAATCTGGATGCTCCATTAATTGTTGATGAAATGGAATCGTAGTTTTTACACCTTCTATGATAAATTCTTGTAACGCTCTTTTCATTTTATTAATTGCTTCCTCACGTGTTTGTGCGGTAGTAATTAATTTTGCAATCATAGAATCATAATAAGGTGGTATCATATAGCCATCATATACATGTGTGTCAATTCTAACCCCATGACCACCTGGCGCATGAAAAGTCGTGATTTTTCCTGGGCAAGGTCTAAAATTATTAAACGGATCTTCTGCATTAATTCTACACTCTATAGAATGTAATTTAGGCATATAATTCTTACCTGAAATTGGCACACCAGCCGCAACTAATATTTGCTCACGGATTAAATCAAAATCTATAACTTGTTCCGTTATAGGATGCTCCACTTGAATACGTGTATTCATTTCCATAAAATAGAAGTTACGGTGTTTGTCTACTAAAAATTCAACCGTTCCTGCACCTTCGTAATTAATAGATTCTGATGCTAATATGGCAGCAGCACCCATTTTTTTACGTAAAGCAGTTGTCATAAATGGTGAAGGTGTTTCTTCAGTTAGTTTTTGATGACGACGTTGTACCGAGCAATCTCTTTCGGATAAATGACATGCTCTACCAGTAGAATCACCTACTATTTGTATTTCAATATGTCTTGGTTCTTCAATGAGTTTTTCCATATACATATCATCATTACCAAAACTTGCTTTTGCTTCTTGTCTTGCAGCATCCCAAAGTTCTTTCATTTCTTCAGGTTTCCAGCAAGCTCTCATTCCTTTTCCACCACCACCAGCAGTTGCTTTTAGCATAACAGGAAAACCCATTTTATGTGCTAATTTTTCTGCTTCTTCAAAAGTTTCTAATATTCCGTCAGAACCAGGTATAATTGGCACACCTGCTTTTTTCATGGTATCTCTTGCGGAGGCCTTATCCCCCATTAAATTTATCATTCTGGCTGTTGCGCCAATAAATTTAATATTGTGTTCTTCACAAATTTTTGAAAATTTAGCATTTTCTGCTAAAAACCCATAACCAGGATGAATAGCATCTGAATTTGTGATTTCTGCAGCTGCAATAATATTTTGTATTTTTAAATACGATTCACTACTTGCTGCTGGACCTATACAAACGGCTTCATCTGCAAACTTTACATGTAAGCTTTCTTTATCTGCCGTTGAATAAACAGCTACAGATTTAATACCCATTTCTCTACAAGTTCTAATTACACGTAGTGCAATTTCGCCTCTGTTTGCAATTAATATTTTTTTAAACATAGATTTAATTAAAGGTTAAAATTTAAAATTTATACTTGAATTAAATTATGATGGATCTACTAAAAATAAAGGCTGATCAAATTCAACTGGAGAAGAATCGTCTACTAATATTTTTACTATTTTACCTGAAACTTCTGATTCAATTTCATTAAATAATTTCATTGCTTCAATGATACAAACTGTTTCTCCTTCGTTAATAGTAGTACCAACTTCAACAAACAAAGGTTTGTCTGGTGAGGGTCTTCTATAAAAAGTACCAATTATTGGAGATTTAATAGTGATGTAATTTGAATTCTCTTCTGCTTTTGTAGCAACAGGAATTGCTTCTGCTGTTTGTGTTGGAAGCACATTTATTGGTGCCACAGGAATTTGTGCCATTGGCGCTTGATGTACAATAGTGGTTTCACTTTTGCCACTTCCTGTTTTGATGGTTATTTTAAAATCTTCCATCTCTAATTTAACTTCACTTGTACCAGATTTAGATACAAATTTAATTAATTGTTGAATTTCTTTTAAATCCATAATATTATAATTTAGGTTTAGTTTTAATTTAATTATTATATGCCCATTTCATATAAATAGAACCCCAAGTAAATCCACCACCAAATGCAGCGAAAATAACAATGTCTCCTTTTTTTAATTGAGTTTCATAATCACTTAATAATAAGGGTAAAGTAGCAGATGTGGTATTACCATATTTTTCAATATTCATCATTACTTTATTACTATCTAATTTAATACGTCTTGCTGTAGCATCAATAATACGCTTATTTGCTTGATGTGGTGCTAACCAATCTACATCATTTACAGTTAAATTATTTCGTTCTAATATTTTTTCACTTACATCAGCCATTTTAGAGACAGCCATTTTAAAAACAGTTTTGCCATCTTGATGTACAAAATGTTGACCGTTTTTAACAGTTTCTTTAGAAGCTGGTAAAACAGAACCACCTGCATCTACTTTTAAAAACTCTCTTCCGTTACCATCACTTCTTAAGTACTCATCTTGCAGACCTAATCCTTCATGATTAGGTTCAAATAATACAGCGCCTGCTCCATCACCAAAAATAATGCATGTTGCTCTATCGGAATAATCTATCATAGACGAGTTCATATCTGCTCCAATAAGTAATATTTTTTTATATCTGCCAGATTCAATATAACTTGAAGCTGTTGACATGCCGTAAAGAAAACTAGAACATGCCGCAATTTGATCAAACGAAAAAGCCTTTGTTGCTCCTATTTCGGTAGCGACAAAAGCTGCTGTAGATGCTGCCTGCATATCTGGTGTTGCAGTAGCAACTATAACTAATTCGATCTCTTTTGGATCAAGATTTATCTTTCGGATTAAATCATTTGCAGCATTTATTGCCATAAATGAAGTTCCTTTGCCTTTTTCTTTGAGAATTCTACGTTCTTTTATACCGGTTCTTGAAACTATCCATTCATCATTAGTTTCCACTAAAGTTTCTAGTTCGGCATTGGTCAATATATACTCTGGCAGGTATTTGCCAACTGCAGTAATTGCTGCGGTAATTTCACTCATAATATTTGATTAGAATATTAATAAAACAGTTTTCAAAGAAATGAAAAATATTTCACAAAAAGGTTAACAAATGTCATTTTTTTAAGAGAAAACCATAAAAAAACACAAAAAACCCTCAAAATGAGAGTTTTTATTAACTTTACAATTTAAAGTAAATTATGCTTCAACAATTTCTTCAGCATCAATTACAACTTGACCTCTATAGTATAATTTACCTTCGAACCAATGTGCTCTATGAGATAAGTGTGCTTCACCAGTTGTTGGGTCAATAGCAATTTGAGAAGCTGTCGCTTTATAATGCGTTCTTCTTTTATCTCTTCTTTGTTTGGATATTTTTCTCTTAGGATGTGCCATTTCTAGGTATTTTTATCTGTTAATAGTTTTTTTAACTCGTCCCATCTAGGATCTGTTTTTTCTTTTTTATTACTTTTGTATTCTTCTAATTTGTTTATTGTATCCGATTGTAATGTGCCATTTATAATCCCTGGATGTACTCTTTTTGTAGGTGTAGAAAGTATTATTATTTCATAAATGTATTGAGACACATCTAATTCATATTCATGATGTGGTAAAATTAATACCATTTCATCATCATTATTATACTTTTCATCAAACTGTACTATTAAATTTAACTCACCATTTATAGGTTGGTCAAATTCTTCGCCTGAAACATCACAATTAACTTGAACTGTACCTTGAATTTTAAAAAACAATTCTAACAAGGTGTCCTTCTTAATTAATGTCAAACTAACTTTTACATTGGTTTCAATAAAATCATCGTATGAAAACGAATCAAAGAACTTTTTACTTATATTATACTCAAATGGATGATTTCCTGTCTTTAGACCTTTAAAAAGTATTACGTACTCTTTACTATTCTTCATTACATTACCTATTTGAGCGTGCAAAGATAAAGAAATATTATTTATAAGCGATTCTTTATTACAAAAATATTTTATCGCCGTTTTTTAATTTTTAATGTACCTGAAGTTAACTCCTTATATTCTTTTCTGTTATTATAAATATCAATTGCTTTAAATAAAGCTGCTTTAAATGAATTTTCATTCGCCTTATTTTTACCTGCAATTTCATAAGCAGTCCCATGATCTGGCGATGTTCTAATCTTATCTAGACCTGCTGTAAAATTAACGCCTTTGCCAAATGATAATGTCTTGAATGGCGCTAATCCTTGATCATGATACATTGCTAAAACTGCATCGAAGCCCATATATGATTCTGAACCAAAAAAACTATCCGCTGCATATGGACCATATACTAACTTTCCGGTTTTTTGTATTTTT
>JAMONN010000013.1 GCA_027065775.1 Flavobacteriaceae bacterium
TTTCTATTGCAGAAAAATTTTGTAGTGCATCTTCAAAATCTTTAAATTCGGAATTTAATGCGTTTAACACGGCATTTTTATTCATATTTATAATTTCAATAATATGCAAAAGTTGTTTTATTCTTTCTACAATAATGTCATGTTTTGCAGTTTTTCTAAGCAAATAATATACGTTGGAAATTATTACAGGTGTTGTATAACCACTTAATTTATTTTCTTCACATAGATTTAGAACTTCCGTAGCATATCTTGAAAATGGTTTTCTATCAAAAAAGAAATCAAGTAATACATCTGTGTCGATTAAAACTTTATCCATTATAAATATTTTTCTTCTAAGCGATTTTTAAGTTCTTTTTTATAATCAATATTTTTAGGCATTTTAAAAGATCCTTTTAAGGATTTTACAATCGGATTAAGTTTATTAGTTTTCTTTTTTTGGGTTTCTTTAGTGAGTATTTTTAAATAATTTTCGATAATATCAGACAAACTTCTGTTTTTCTCTTTTGCATAGTTTTTTGCTCGCTCAATTATTTCTTGTTCAATAGTTAATGTCAACTTTGTATTCATAAAAATAAGTTTACGGGTTTTTACTTATTACAAAAATACAAAATAAATTTTATAATACGTGTTATTTTAATTTATTTTATACGTGTTTCACAAAGACGTTTTGCAAAACGTCTTTACTAAATTTATGACGTTCTACAAACCTCTTTTCTATTTTTCTTTAATCTTTCAACAAAGTCAAAACTACTTTAGTACCAGTTTCGTCACTATGTAAATCGCTAATTAAAACATCTACTTTATCTTTGTACATTTTGTTTAGAATAGCAACACGTTGTTTGATATTCTGCATGCCTTTTGATTTTTGTTTTAACTGATTTTTAGATTTTAAAGTCTTTGATTTTTTTCTACCAATACCATTATCAGTTATTTCAATTTGTAAGGTTTCGGTGTTTGTTTGCAATACATTTATCTGTAACAAACCTTTTTCTTTTTTGTAACGTAAACCGTGCCAAACGGCATTTTCTATATAAGGTTGCAATAACATTGGCGGAATCTGAAACTCACTAATCACAACTTTTTTATCTATATTTATTTCAAAATCGAATTTATCCTCAAAACGTGTGTGCTCTAGTTTTAAGTATAGATTTAATAATTCCATTTCTTTTTTTAACGGAATAAAATCTTGTTCTGAATTTTCTAAAACATTACGCATTAAAGTAGAAAAATCGGTTAGATATCTATTGGCAGTTCGCTCATCATTACTTGCAATAAAACTGTTTACAGAATTTAAAGCATTAAAAATAAAATGAGGATTCATCTGACTTCGTAACGATTTTAATGCCAATAAATTATTTGCTAATTTTCGTTGTTTATTTGCTCTAAACATATAAAAAAGTGAAATTAACAGCAGTAATAAACCGCCAAGTAAAGAGTAAATTACTAATTGCTGACGTTTATTATTTTCCGATACTAAATCTTGTCTTGACGTAACTAATTTTAATTTATTATCGCTTAGTTCACGTTCTAATTCCAAACTATTAATACGTGTTTGCTTGTTTAATAATTCGTTTGTTATTTTACTAACTTCTTTAATTTTTGCTTCTTTTTGCTTGTAAATTAAATCGGTTATTGCGTGTAGTTTTTTATAATTTAACAAAGCATTGCTATCATCACCAATAGCAACATATACGTTAGTTAAACCTTCAATTGCTTTTTTTTCGGTTTCTACATCTTCTAAGGCGTTTGCATCTGTGGCACTTTCCTCGAAATAAGTAATTGCTTCATTATAATTTTTTTGCTTTGCCAAAGCATTTCCTATATCGTATTTAATTTTTTGCTTGGTTACTTTATCCTCTTCTACAATAACTTCTTCAATTTCTGCATCTTCAAAATCTTTTAAATTATTTTTTCGCAGTTTTATTTCTTCGGATAAATTATTGTTTTTTCCATAAAAATCGGCTACTTTTTTACTTTGTACAATTGCTCTACTTCTATTTTCTTTTTTAGCGGAATTAATAGAATTATTATACAATATAGTAGATTGTTCTATATTACCTTGCAAACTATAAACGTTAGCAAGTTCACTATTTATACTAGTTATTTTTGGAGTTACTAAATGTTCTTTTGCTATGGAAAGTCCTTTTTTAAAACTAGCAATTGCCAAATTATATTTTTTTAATCTTGTATATATTTTACCTAAACCTTCATTAGCAATAACTTGCTGATATATTGAAATTTTTCTGTTTTTCAACACTTTATTATATAGTAAAATGCTTTCCGTAAAATCATTAGTTAAATAATATGCTTTTGCTAATTTTAATTGTAACGGAATTGATTTTTTAAGCGAAATACTTGCTGCCTCATAATTACTTTTCGCTAAATCGTATTGTTTTAGTTTTATGTAATTATCCGCTAGAACCTCGTATGCTTTAGCAATTTCCTTTTTATTTTTTGTGCTTTTAAGTGCTTTTTCAATAAATTGAATACTCTTATCTTGATTTTTATTTACATAATAAATAGCCGAATCTATAGCAATTTTATACAAGTTACTACTTGTTTTTTTACTAATAGATTTAGTTGAAAATTCTTTTTCTTCAGATTTATCTTCAATTTCATATTGCAAACTGCCATCATAGATGTAAGAATTTATTTGTTTACCATTTTTACTTAAAATTATCAAATCTCCTTTCTGAGCATTAACGGTAAATTCACCATTAAAATCGGTAATATCTGTAGTTGCTCTACCTCTAACTCTTACGGTAATGCCTTGTAAACGCTTTCCGAATTCATCGGCGACATAATCGGTATATGTATTCTGTTTTGACCTTAAAGTACTATCTTCTTGTCCGAATAATGGCATATTCAAAATAAGTAATAGGATTATTATAAGTGCTTTATTAAATTTCAATTGCTTCTAATTTTAAACAAAACTACAACTTAAAAAAGGTTTTTTTAAATGGATTAATCGATAAGCATCTAATTTTCGCCTTCTTTTAAACATAAAAACTTCGTTTACACATTCAAAATACCATTTCCCTAAACCAAAAGGTGCGTTTACTCATTTATGCTTTTTTAAAACTTTTGTTCCTTTTACTTTTGAAGTGAATTTAAAAACAAAAAACATGAAATCACTAAAATTAATCACATTACTAATTTTGAGTATTGCAACTTTATCTTGTACAGCAAAAACGAAAGATCCAATAAAAAAAGACAAACTAGCATTAAACTCAAGTCCTGACAAAACAACCATAAAAGTTGCCTTATTATTAGATACTAGTAATTCTATGGATGGTTTAATTGATCAAGCAAAAGCACAACTTTGGAAAATAATTAACGAACTTTCCTACGCAAAATGCGAACATGAAACACCAAATTTAGAAATCGCTTTATACGAATACGGCAACGACAGATTGGAAAAAAGCGACGGTTTTGTAAGACAAGTAATTAATTTTAGTTCGGATTTAGACGAAATATCCGAAAAACTATTTTCTTTAACTACTAATGGTGGAAGCGAATATTGTGGTACGGTAATTCATCAATCTTTAAAAGATTTAAAATGGGGTAAAAACAAAAATGATTTAAACATTATTTTTATTGCTGGTAACGAACCATTTACACAAGGAAATATTGATTTTAACGATGCCATCACTAACGCTAAAGAAAAAGATGTAACCGTAAATACTATTTTTTGTGGTGATTATCAAAATGGTATTAACGGTAAATGGAAAGCAGGTGCTATTTTAGGTAAAGGCGAATATATGAATATCAACCAAAACAAACGCATTGTACAAATTATAACGCCTTATGATGATGTTATTATTCAATTAAATCAACGGTTAAATAAAACCTATATTTATTATGGCAGTAAAGGAAGAAGTTATTCTGCCAATCAATCTATGCAAGATGACAATGCATTGAAAATGAACAAAGAAGTATCGGTTACTAGAGCAATTAGCAAGTCCAAAAAAATATATAACAATGCTAAATGGGATTTGGTAGATGCTGAGCAAGAAGAAACCGTAGATTATGCTAAAATAGACAAATCTACTTTATCTAAAGATTTACAAAATAAATCTGCTAAAGAATTAAAAAAACATGTTGCTAAATTAAGTAAAGAACGTGCTGAAATTCAAAAATTAATTTCGGAAAACGATACCAAAAGAAGGAAATATATTGCAAGTCATAAAAATGAGAATACTAAAGATGAATTGGAAAGTGTTATGATTAAAGCAATTAAAAAACAGGCTAGAAGTAAAAATTATAGTTGGTAAAAAAAAATGTAAAGATGTTTTGCAAAACGTCTTTACATTTTTTTTACTCACACCGTGACTTTAAGTCACGGTGTGAGTATTTATAATAATATTATTATTTATATAGTTTCTGAGTTTTACAAAACATCTTTACAGTTTTTTATCTATTCTGTAAAATCACATATACTAAATTACATATATTTATGTTATACCTTAAATCCGCAAGTTAATTTAAAACTTCAGGAAAACCTTAAAATTTCATTTTTAGTTGTTCTTTACGGTAAATATATGTTGCATATTTT
>JAMONN010000014.1 GCA_027065775.1 Flavobacteriaceae bacterium
AAGGTTTTAGAGATAAATACAACACTATGGTTGGCGAAAGAGGTGTGACACTTTCTGGCGGTCAAAAGCAACGTATTTCTATTGCAAGAGCAATTATTGGTAAACCGAAAATTTTAATTTTTGATGATTGTCTTTCTGCGGTAGACACAAAAACTGAAGAAATTATTTTAAGTAATTTAAATAAAATTAGTAAAGAAGTGACTACTATTATTATTAGCCATCGAATTTCTTCGGTTAAAAATGCGGATGCAATTATTGTTTTAGATAAAGGTGCTATTTCACAAAAAGGAACACATAATTCGCTTTTAAAACAAAATGGTTATTATAAAGATATTTTTGAACAGCAGTCATAATTAGTCTTTGAATTAGAAAAGTAGTTGTTAATGATTAGTTACCAAATATAAAGACTTTGCAATAATTTTATTTTGTTCACCTTTGGTTTCTACAAAAATTTGATTTATCATTTTTATTTTTTTAAAAAATATTTTTTGCATTTTTATTTGTTTTTCACTTTCTAATAAAACAGTGATCTTATCATCCAAAATTTCAAAATTAAAGCGAATATCAAAATCAAAATTATTGACAATTCTTAAATCTTTAAATCCGAATACTACTGTTGCATCAGATCCTAATGGTGTAAAACGAGTTTTGTCTGTATAAATATCTATAGTGTGATTGAATCTTTCGATGATTTTTAAATTTGCAAGTAGCGAAATATGGTAAATGATACCTGATAATTGACATAAACCGCCACCAATATCTTCATTTAATTTTCCGTTAACAATATTTCTACCTTTATAATATCCTTTTTTTATGGTTGGCTTTCCCACCAAGTTCCAAAACGAAAATATTTCTTGAGGTTTTATATAAATGGCACTAATTTTTTTACTTGCAACATTTAAGTTCTTAATTTTATTGTTCGATAAATATGAATTTCTAATAGGTTGTGATAATTTTATCTGATATTTAAATGTATGGTTTTGTATTTTATTCTTTGCTAAATTTCTATTTATACCATTTTTATAATCTTTTAAAGATCTTTTTAATAATTTAAACGATAATCGTATTTTATATGGTGTAAGTTTTCTTAACATCCTGTTTTTTCGATATCAAATAACAAATACGAACTATATTCTTTTAAAAAAGATTGACAAAATAAATTATCTAAACCAATAAATAATTTACGAATTTTTTTAGGGAATCGATGAATCGGAAAAAATAAAATACCATAATAATTATTAAGTTTCCATTTATCACCTAATAATTTTGTTATATCTTTTTTAGAAAAAGAATTTGCAGCATGCCAATTTTGTGCTGTATAATTTACAAGTTTTCTTCTTTTTTTTGATGGAATATCAAATATCAATCGTCCACCATTTTGTAATACTCTATGTGCTTCATCAATAATTTTTTTAGTCTTTTCAACGTCGAGATGCATTAATAAATGAAAACTAATAACAATATTAAAAGTTGCATTTTCAAAACCAGTATCACTAGCGTCCTTTACTAAAATATTTTTATTTGGATATTTCTGTCTCGCTATTTTTACCATTGCTTCATTAATATCGACACCAAAATTAGCAAAATCTAAAAATCTACCTGTACCGCAACCAATATCTAAAACATTATTTTTATTATTGATTTTAAGGATTTTATTAAGTATTTTTTTTTCTTGACTATTAATAAATCTACCATAGGTATTGTTAAACCTATCATCATCATAATTATTTGCTAAATCGGTATAGTATACTTTTATTTGATTTTTCATAAAAATTTAGTTATTGCAATTTAACATTTTTTCAAAGATTATTTCTAATGAATAATATCAAAAAAATAAAAATTATTAGTAATTCTCTATTAATTTGTTTAATTTTGACCGATAACATTAAATCTTTACCAATATGAGTGATGAAAAAAAGTATGTAGAGCAAGAGGAAATATTTTCTCAAACCATGCGTGCAGGAAGAAGAACCTACTTTTTTGATGTAAGAGAAACTAAAGCAGGTGATTATTATTTAACTGTTACTGAAAGTAAAAAATTCACAAATGATGATGGTTCATTTCACTTTAAAAAGCATAAAATTTATTTATACAAAGAAGATTTTGCTGAATTTACAGAAAGATTAGGTAAAGCAACGGATTATGTTTTAGCAGAAAAAGGAGATGAAGTCATTTCAGAAAGACACCAAAAAGACTTTGTAAAACCAAGTACACAAAATACAGATGCAGAAGCGCCAGACGTAATTGAAGATGCAAGTCCAGAAAATTTTACGGATGTAGAATTTGACGATATATAGATTAAGTTTTATTAAAAATAATTCAAAAGGCACAAAAGTTTACATAAGACTTTTGTGCCTTTTGTGGTTTAATATTTAATTTTACCGTTCTACCTTATTTTAATAGATAATTTTAATGTTAGTTAAAATGTTCCGAAGATTCATACAAACTTTAACTTAAAAATATTTTGTACCTAAAGGCACAACTCAATCAATTCTTTTTTCATTTTATTACTAATATTAAATCCCTAAAGGGATTATTTTTGTCCTGTAATACCAATTTGATTTTGTAATGCCGTGTAATTATATTGAATTATTTTTTGCAAGATTGAAGTTAAAATATTTTAGAATAGTCTTTGCTATGGTATAATATTTTGACGAAGATATTGTAAAAAAGAAACAATATAATACGGCATTATAAAGTTAATTTGGTATAAGGACAATATCTTAGTAAGATAATCATAACATCTTAGGAAAATGTGCCTTTAGGTACAAAATATAAGTTGTTTTTAATATTCAAAAAAATAAAGGTAAAACCAACGAAACTTTGTGAGGAATTGAAAATATTTACCCATTAAAATAAGGGTAAACCCAACTTTCTTAATCAAATTTAATTGCTTTTACAGGACTTATTTTGCTTACCAAATACGTTGGCAATATCAACATTAATAAACATAATATTAATGTACCAAGGTTAAGCAATACTATTTGATAAAAGTTAATGTAAAATGGCACTCTAGATACGTAGTAACTATCTGGATCTAATTTTATAAATCCAAAATAATTTTCTAGGCATATTAAACCTAATCCGATAAGGTTACCCCAAAACAATCCTTTAAGAATTAGATAACCAGCATTGTATAAAAATATTTTTTGTATGCTTTTATTGCTATTACCTAAAGCTTTTAAAATACCAATCATTTGCGTTCTTTCCAATATTAAAACCAGCAAAGCAGTAATCATATTAATGCCAGCAATTAGAATCATTATAATGATAATCATACTTATATTAATATCAAAAAGACCGATCCATTGAAAAAGTCCAGCAAATTTTCTGTTGATTGGTTCGGCATTTAAATTAGAATTAATACTAGTATAAACCTGTAAACTAATATTTTCTAAATCCTCAAAATCATCTAATAAAACTTCAAAACCACCAACTTGATCTGTTGTCCATTTATTAATTTTTTGAATATCTCTAATGTCACCAATAATATAATTTTTATCGAAATCTTTAATGCCTGTATTAAAAATACCTGTAACAACTAAAGATCTAGCATTTGCTTTTTCACTACCTTCTTTAAAAAACCATAATACAATTTTGTCACCAACTTTAAATTTTAAACGTTCGGCAGTAATTTTAGATATTAAAATATTTTTAGAACGTTTTTCGGTGAAATTTAAAACAGAACCTTCTATTAAATTATCTTTTAAAAACGACCAATCAAAATAATTGTCGACCCCTTTATAAATCATTACTTCAAAGTCGGTTTCGGTTCTTATAATACATTCTTTTTCTGCAAAAACCTGTACTTTTTTTATGCCATCAATATTTTTAAATTCTGGATAAAAATCTTGATTTATAGAAATAGGATTTTCTGTATTTAAAGCATTATTCTGATTAAAATTAGAAATAATAATATGCCCATTTAGGCCAGAAATTTTATCTCTAATTTTATGTTGTAAGCCTAAACCTGTCGCAATCGAAATTAACATTACAATCAAACCTAAAGCAATTGCGATGATAGCAATTTTTATTATTGGCGAAGAAATACTACCTTTATGGTTTTTATTAGTAATAATTCGTTTCGCTATAAATAACTCGTAATTCAAATGTCTGATTTAATGTTCAAAAATACCTATATTTTTTGGTTTTCCTTTTTAATTTTCTCGCTTTCTTGCGGAAGTAAAAAAGCAAACGATCAAAACAATACTTCTAAAATTAAACCTATAATTGTAAACAACAAAATTATTGTTGGTGCAAATCAACCCGAAAGATACATGTCATTGTTGAAAAACAAGAGTTTTGCTGTGGTTGCAAATCAAACTTCGGTGATTACTAACTTAGAAAAATCGATGCATTTAGTTGATTTTTTACATGAAAAATATCCTAAAAACATTAAAAAAGTATTTGCTCCCGAACATGGTTTTAGAGGAAAAGCAGATGCTGGTGAACATATTAAAAATGGCATTGACAAAAAAACGAACTTGCCAATAATTTCCCTTTACGGAAAAAATAA
>JAMONN010000015.1 GCA_027065775.1 Flavobacteriaceae bacterium
GTAATTTTATCTTTAGAAATCATAGTAGAATAATTAGTTAAATATTTGATTGTCAGAGTTTAAATATACTAATTATTCTGCTCTTTCTATGTTAAAATTACTCTTTTCTTACGTCGAACTGAGGTTAATATTAAGTTAGTTGTATTTTTGCCATGTACTAAGTATTGTTTTACAAACGTGATTCTTAATAATAATGAAAATTTCAAACATTCTAATAATTTAGATGTTTGAGATTTTTTTGCGAAGAAAGAATTTTTAAAATTCAAAAAAAGGCATTATATTTGTTTCTGTAAAATTAATTTCCCCTTAAAAAATTAATTAATAATTTTAAGCGAAAATGAATTTTAGAATTTTAATACTTTTTGTTTTATTTTTTTTAGGTGTAAATGCCCAAGAAAATAAATTCAGTAAACCAAACTATAAAAGAATTAACAAACTTACCTCTAAGAAAAAGTCAGACCTCTATTTTCCCAAATTGATGAAACGATATTTAGAATCCGATTGTTATATGACTTTAGAAGAGAAACGATTTTTGTATTATGGTTTTGTATTTAGAAAGAACTACAAGCCTTATACAGCATCAAAGTATAGGCCAGTTATTAATAAGCTACTTAGAAAACCGAAACTTTCAAAAATTGATTTAAAAGAGTTATTACGTCAAACCGATTTACATTTATATCATCATCCGTTTGATGTAGAAATTTTAAGAGTTAGAGTTTATGTTTATAAGCAATTACGTGATAAAATTAATATTGCTAAATCCCGAAATCAGATAAAAATTATTAAAGATGTTTTAATGAGTTCAGGTAATGGAAAAACGAAGAATACTGCTTTTCATGTTATTAATATAAAACATGAATATGAGTTGTTAAAAATGTTAGGTTATCAGCAATTAGGAAGGCGAAAGTCTATTAATAAATTTGAATATCTAAAAATAAAACCAAATAAAGATCACATTGGCGGTTTATATTTTAATTTAATACAGAGTGCAAAATCGTTAAATAATAAAATTAAATCAAAGTCTGGTAAAATTTAAAAAAATAAAATGGGTTCAATGTTTAATCGTTTAAAAATAGTACTAACGATTAACCTGTTAAACAAAAGAATAGTATAACAACTCATTAAAATATTGTGGATATTCTATTAGAATAATGGTAAAACCATACTTTTTATTACCTTATCTTTGTAGAAAATAAATAATTATGAGTTTACAACAAGAAGTAATGACAAAACTTAAAGAAGCAATGAAAGCAAAAGATAAAGTTGCTTTAGAATCTTTAAGAGCAATAAAATCCGCTTTATTATTAGCACAAACAAGTGGTGATTCAAGTGATTTTACAAAAGACGACGAAATAAAATTAGTACAAAAATTAGTAAAGCAACGTAAAGATAGTGCTGCATTATATTTAGAACAAAATAGAAAAGATTTAGCAGATCCAGAATTAGCACAAGTGGCCATTTTAGCACAATTTTTACCTGAGCAAATGAGTGAAGATGCTTTAAAAGAAGCAATTAAAGTAATTATTTCTCAAACAGGCGCAACTTCTATGAAAGATATGGGAAAAGTTATGGGTATGGCATCTAAACAATTGGCAGGTAAAACAGATGGCAAAGCGATTTCTAATGTGGTTAAGGCTTTATTGGGTTAGGTACTTATCATAATGAAAATTGACATTTTATACTAGATTGTACTTATAAAGTATTTCAAAATTAACATTAAGTAATTTACTTTCGGATAAGAGATTCTTAGTTAAAACTAATAACAAATTCATAATATGAGATTATTAATTTTATTTTTACTTTTTTCAATCTTTTCTTTTGGGCAAAAAATAGTATATACTATTACAAAAAAAGATGGTACTGAATATAAAGCTAAAAATTTTTTCACAAGAAATAATTTTATAGAATTAAAATTAGTTAGCAATGACAATGTTGAAATACCATATCAATTATTAGATGAAATTAAATACACAGTAAGAAGAGGTAAGAATAAAGGTAATATAGTAGTGTCAAAATTCGTTAAATATTCTAAAAATAGAGGAAGAATGATGAGACTTTTAAATTATGGAAAATGCGAAGTTTTTCTATATAGAGATGTTTCTAGCGGAAGAATATCAATGAATTTTTATGTTTTACGAGAAAATGAAAATTATGCTACTTGGTTAGGTAGTAAAGATTTAGTTTCTGTAATGAATTATAAAAAAAGGGCTCTTAAATACTTTAAAGATTGTCCGTTAGTTATTGAAAAAATCAAAAAGAAATTTAAGCGAAAAAAAATACCAGAATTAGTTGAGTTTTACAATGTAAATTGTACGCAGTAAAATATTACCAGCATTTGTATGTTTTTGCATCTCACAAAACTTTGTTTGATTTTGTCAACATTTTTCCTAACTTTACAGAACATAGATATATAAAACATCAAAACGATTTTAAATATCTACGTTCCTATACAAATTATCCAATTATCCATAAATATTTTTTTAGATAAAAAATGTCAAATTTCACTGAACTAATTCAACAAGAATTTCACAGAAATGCAAATAATGAAATTGCGATAGCACAATCGCAATACATGAAAAATAAATTTTCTTTCTTTGGTATTAAATCGCCTTTACGAAGAGAATTACAAAAACCATTTTTAGTGGTAAAGTATTTACCTTCAAAAAGCGATTTAGAAACGATTGTAAAAACGCTTTGGTTAAAACCACAACGAGAGTTGCATTATTTTACACAAGAATTAGTTAGAAAATATATATTACAATTCAAAAAAGAAGATATTGTTTTATTTGAATTTATGATATTAAATAATTCTTGGTGGGATTCTGTTGATTTTATTGCTGTAAACTTAGTTGGTAAATATTTTGAAATGTTCCCTAGCCAAAGAGATAAATACCTAAAAAAATGGATGAATTCAAATAATATTTGGTTGCAAAGAACCTGTTTGTTATTTCAACTTAAATACAAACAGCAATTGGATACTGCATTATTAACAGATTTGATTAATAAATTATTAGGGTCAAAAGAGTTTTTTATCAATAAAGCAATTGGTTGGGTTTTACGTGAATATAGTAAAACGAACCCAAATTGGGTTTTAGATTTTGTAAATAAAACCGATTTAAGTAATTTAAGTAGGAGAGAAGCGATACGATTGTTAATTTAATTTACAAAATAAACATAGTTAACCTGTATTGTGTAATTGCGTTTTTCGGTTAGGCTACGGTTAGTACGGGATTTCGAAGGACTAAATTTTTGATTAAGCACTTAACCAAATTTTAATTTTTTCTTTTCAAATATTAACGCAAAATTGAAAATTTTGCAGACTTTATTCAAGGCACTTCACCTTTAGGGTTAAGCACCAAAACCGCGTATTAATTTAAACACTGTTTAACTATAGTTTTATTTTTACAAATGCTTTAAAAAGAACTTGCTCACCTCTAAATTTATCGATGATGTTGTCCAATGGCCAACATTCTCATAAGTTTTAAATTCGACTAAAAAATCTTGCTCTTTGTAAATGTTTTGGCAATTTATCCACCTTTCTTGCACCTTGCTTCCAAGTGTTAAATTTATAGTATTCCTTTCTATATTATTATACGCATCATCAAATTGAACCGCATCATTTTGATCATCTTTTCCCATATAAATATATTGAGAAATCTTTTTTAATACAGTTAAGTTGCAATCTTTTTTAAAAGTATTTTTAAAGTCATTGATTCCTAGAGGGTAGTTAAAAACTTTGTTTTTATACTTTGCAAATGGAAGCATTAATTCACCATTAAAACCACCCATTGCTGCAGCTTTAACTTTTTCGGGATGAATAAATAAAAATCGATTAGTAAATGTTGCAGAAGCAGAAAATCCGTTCATAAAAATTTTATCATATATTAAAACTCCATTGTCTTTTAACACATCTTGAGCATTTTTAATCATTGCTATTAATTGCAAGTCTATTCGTATTAATTCTTTTTCTTTTTCAAAGATTACATCTCTATCAAGTGCGTGAGTATAAACAAGTGGTTTGGAATCGGGTCTTGGGAAAATAGGAACTAAAAGAGGGATTTTTAAATTTGTAGAAATATTATTTCCAACGGAACTTATAGAGGCTAACTCTATCGCACTGTTTTTATGAATCTCTAGGGAATCGGTAGTTTTTCCAGTATTATTTGGCTCAACCAATAGATAAGTTCTTTCATTCTTTAAAGTCCCTTTGGGTATAAAAAGGATATATGGATTGTTAAACCCTTTAGAAGGGTTACTTTCTATAATGATTAAACTGTCTTTTAGAAAAGGTTCAGTTGTAGAATTTTGACTTTCTGAAACAAATGGAAACAAAATGAATAACAAAATAAAAATTTTCATAAATTATATTTTTTTAATAAGACGATTCTATCTTTAAAATGAATGTCTTGTCCTAGTATAGGTTGACCATTTTTGGTTGTTCATTTGTTCAAATTTAGGGATTAATTCACGGAACATTGATAACTTTTCCAAAAAAA
>JAMONN010000016.1 GCA_027065775.1 Flavobacteriaceae bacterium
ATGAAAAAATTGTTTTAGATAATGAAAACGTAAATACACAAAATAGTAATAATGAATGGATTGCTATAAGTAACAAACCAATAAAAATTATTAAGAAGCAAAAGAAAACCCAAATCAGCGAAAATGTGCAGGAAGTAAAAACAGCAAATCTAAAAAAGAAACTATTTTCAAGTGATGCTGATATTGATTTAATGTTAGCAAATGCTTTAAAATCAGATGCTAATAAAGCAGCAGTACAAGAAATAACAATACAGACTACGTATTTACAATATTCGATTGAAAGTGAAATAAATACACCAATTGGTAATAAAATATTAAAAACACTTAAAGCAGGAGTCGACACTGTGGAAGAGTATGTTACATCAAACAATTAAAAACAAAACAAAATGACAAAAATAATTACACATATAATAACCGTATTACTACTATTTATAGGTACAACTTATGCTCAAAACGATACTTTTGAAGAACGAGTAAAACAATTATCTATTAAAATAGATTCCATAACAACGGTAGAACGGAAAGCATTAAAAAAAGATATTAGAACCATCGAAAAACAATATAATAATGATGAGATCACTTTAGAAGAAGCAGAACAAGAAAAGCAAGATGTAACGGCGCTACATGCAAATAATATAAAAACCCAAGTTGCAAAAATAGAAACAAAATTGCATAATTTAGTGCAAAGTAGAGTAGATGGTAATATTGCAAAATCGGATGCTGAAAATGGAACAATGTTATATTTAGGTCCTAAAGGATTAAAAATATATAAAGCTAATCAAGGCACAAATAAACGAACCTATTCCTACACAGTTTTAGCATTTGGTTTAAATAACTTGATGAATGATGGTGATTTAAATTCAATACAAGATTCTGAATTTGAATTTGGCGGTTCTCGTTTTTTCGAATTTGGTATAAATTATAAAACAAGAATATTTAAAGAAGCCACTGTTCCGTATATAAATTACGGATTATCAGTAAGGTATAATAATTTAAGATTTAAAGAAGATAAATTTTTTACAACTAATGGCGATCAAACGTTAATTGAAAATCATCCACTAAGTTTAAAAAAATCTAATTTTAAAAATGTACAATTGGTTGTTCCTGTTTTTTTAGAATTTGATTTTAGTAAACCAAAAATGAAAGATGGTGAAAAAATATTTAAAAGAAACAGAAATGTTAGATTAGGTTTTGGTGGTTTTGGAGGGATTAATTTAAAATCGAAACAAGTCGTAAAGTATAAATTAGATGGTAAGCGAGTTAAAGATAAAACAAAAGGTGACTTTAATGTAAATAGATTTGTTTATGGTCTAAATGCTTTTATAGGTTATAAAGACACAAGTTTCTATGTAAAATATGATTTGCAAGATTTGTTTAAAGATAATTTTAAAAACCAAAATAATATTTCATTTGGTGTGAGATTTGATTTGTAAAATATATTTATTGATTAATTTAAAAACCTCAAATGTTGAGGTTTTTTTTAGTTTTAAACATATTTGATAATTTATCTAATAAAAATTATTAAAATTAAAGTTTAATATTAAAAAATATATTAATTTTGTAATCTAATAAATAATAAAGCAATTATGGATTTAAGTCAGTTTTTAGGTTTTTTACTTTTTATGGGAGTTTTCACAATGGGTTTTTGGTTATTAATATTCGCCTTAACTTTTATTGTACCATATTGGTTGGTTGGTAATTTATTAGAAAACAGAAAATTAAAGAAAGAAGCAAAAAAAGCGGCAGCGAAAAGTTAATCCTGAATAAAATATATAGTAAAAAAAGATTGTCTAATAGGCAATCTTTTTTTTGCTATAATAAATAAGGCTTCTATATTAGTGACGTTAAATTACAAATGTCATTCCAATAAAGGCAGGAAATCTATGCTTTCTCAGGATAATAATTTTGTGTAATTAACAATATTAACCATTAAAATAATAGTTGTACAAAAATAAGAAACAAAAAAAAGGTTCTCTAATTATTATTAGAGAACCTTTTTAGAATTTATAAAAAGAGATTTATAAAGCTTTTTTCATTTCGCTTTTTCCTTTCTTTTTCGCATCACAAGATGATACTTTCTTTTTTCCATCACAACACGTTTTAGCTTTCTTTTTTCCATCACAAGATGCTTTAGATTTACCAGCGCAAGATGCTTTAGACTTACCAGCACAAGATGATGCTTTTGCTTTACCATTACAAGATTTTGTTTTCGCTCCTTTTGGTGAATTGGCAGTATTAACTGAAAAAGAAGATGTATCTGCTGATTTAACTTCTTTTTTTACTGCTGATTTAACTTCTTTTTTTGCAGTTCCTGGTGCATCTTGTGCATTTGAAAACGCAACAAAAAATAAACCGATTACTAATGTTAAGATTACTTTTTTCATTTTAAATTGTTTTTAAATTATTATTGTGTAAATATAAATTTTATTTAAACCTATTATTGTAAGATAGTGTTAAATATTTTGTTAATTATTAATGTTCATGACCATGTCCATCATTAGTGTCATGCTTTTTTGTAGCTTCTATAGCATTAGTTTTTTTTGTTTCTCCTGCCTTTTTTTCTTTTAAAGCCATTTTACAGACTGGGCAATTCCCTGCTTTAGTGTAACTTTTTCCATGCTCACAATCCATTGGACATTGGTAAAGTGTAGTTGCCATTTCTTTTTTTACTTCTTCTTTTTTTTCTTTTTTACAAGAAGTTACTGTAAACATAACAGCACATACAACTGTAAGAATTAAGATTACTTTTTTCATTTTAATAAAATTTTAAATTATTGATATAATATTAACGCAATATAGACAATTTATTTCAAAAAAAAACACCTAAATAAATAGGTGTTTTTTACTAACTCAAATCATTTTTATGAAATGTAAATGTTTATGAGGCATTTACGATTAGTATATTTCAAATGTTGTGCCAAACTTTTATGCTAATGTTAAGTAATTGTTAAGTAATTCTAAAGTAAATGTTTTTGCGCTTTATATGATGATCTAACCAAAGCACTACTTTCTACATGTCTAAAACCTAATTTTAATCCGATTTCTTTAAACTCAGTAAATTCATCTGGTGTAATATATCTTTTAACGGTTAAATGTTTTTTACTTGGTTGTAAATATTGACCAATAGTAACAATATCTACTTTTGCTTTTTTTAAATCATGTAAAGTTTCAATTACTTCTTCTTTAGTTTCGCCCAAACCTAGCATAATACCAGATTTTGTTCTTTTAATACCATTCTCTTTTAAATAAAGCAATACTTCTAAACTTCGATCATATTTTGCTTGTATTCTTACTTCACGTGTTAATCTTCTTACCGTTTCTACATTATGCGAAACAACTTCGGGATTAACCGCAATTATTCTATCTAAATTTGTTTTGTCGGCCTGAAAATCAGGTATTAAAGTCTCTAACGTTACTGTAGGATTTTCACGTCTTATTGCTTTAATAGTTTCTGACCATATAATAGAACCGCCATCTTTTAAATCATCTCTATCTACCGATGTTATTACCGCATGTTTTATTGCCATAATTTTAATAGACCTTGCCACTTTGTCTGGTTCTTCCCAATCCACATTATTTGGTCTGCCAGTATTAACACCACAAAAACCACAAGAACGTGTGCAAATATTACCTAAAATCATAAAAGTTGCAGTTCCTTCAGTCCAGCATTCGCCCATATTAGGGCAACTACCACTAGTACAAATGGTATTTAATTTATACTTTTCAACTGTTTTTCTAAGTTCTGTATATTTTTTGCCAATTGGTAATTTTACACGTAACCAATCTGGTTTTTTTTTAGGAATAATAACCGATTCTTTAGACATATGTTACTTTTTTCTGAGTACAAAGGTAATCAGAAATTTAAAAAGAAATGTGCATTTTTTTTCGTTAATTTGTAGTTCAAAAATTAATCCATTTTAAAAATGAAAAAGTTACTATTCGTATTCGTAATATTATTAAGTTTAACCGCAAAATCTCAACACGAAGTAAAAGTAGATGTATTTGATTTAACGGTTTTCAAAGCATTAGATTTAACCTATCAATACAATTTAAACGAAGAATCTGCTGTTGGTATTTCTTTATTTAGGAATTTATCTGATAAAAACAATATTTTTAATTACCGTGAAGAATTTACAATCACACCATATTATAGACAATATTTTCCGTTAGGAAACACAAAGAACGTTTATATTGAAGGTTTTTTGGCAATTAATTCTGGGAAGGATTTTATTACAGTAGATACTATTAATCCTGATTCAGGAGAAATAATAGACACTGTTTCTGTAGAGAAAGATTATACCGATGGCGCTTTTGGTTTTGCTTTAGGTAAGAGTTTTGTTAGTCCAAGAGGTTTTGTACTAGACTTGTATGCAGGTTTAGGTAGAAATTTATTTGATACAGAAGGTTCGCCATCTGTAGTGCCTAGAATTGGTATAAACACAGGTTTTAGATTCTAAAATTAAAAACGAATTAAAAAAAATAAGACTTCACTATTTAAAGTGAAGTCTTATTTTTTTTAAAAATATATATAATGATAAAAAAAAGCAAAGCACAAATAACCGATTTTATCATCCATAAAGTTGGAAATAAATTTAATAGTACACGAAATTTATTTTCGGATAAATCTTTGTTGTTTGATGAAAATAGTTATCAGTTAATGTTTAATTATTTATTAAGACCTTTTACAAATCTTACCGAAAGTTACCGTTTTTCGCATCATGCAGATGTAAACTTAAACGAAATGAATAGTTATTCAAAATCATTATTCACTAATGAAGCTGATTTTGTAGAAGTATCGCAAAATATTGTAAAACACTTATATGAGCAATCTAATTCTGCCAATATAAAAACTGGTGATGTTTTAATTGCACGTTTTGAAGGCATAGAAATTAATGATATAACTACAAATGCTATCGGAATTTTTAAAATTGAAAATAAATCCGATTTTTTTCAAACCTATGTAGATGGTGATATTATTGAGGTAATGTTATCACAAGGTATTAATCCTAAAAAATTAGATAAAGGTTGTTTGATAATAAACACAACAGATTCCGAAGGTACAATTGTATTAAGTGTAGATAATAATAGTTATGATGCCGTTTATTGGATTAAAAATTTTTTACAAGTCAAATTAGCAGATGATAACTTTAGCCAGACCAAAAATTACTTAGATTTGTGTAATTCTTTTTCGGAAGAAGTAATAAAGGAAAATTTTGGTAAAAAGCAACAAAGTGAATTTTTATCTAGTACAATTGATTATTTTAAGGAAAACGATTCCATAAATGAAGAACATTTTATAGCAGATGTATTTGAAGAAGCAGATAGAAAAGATTTATTCGAAGATTTTAAAAAACAATTTGAAGCGGATCAAAATGTAGTGGTAAGAAATCAATTTGAAGTATCGGATAAAGTAGTAAAAAAAGAAAAGAAAAAATTTAAAACCGAAATTAAATTAGATACTAATATTAAAATAAATATTGATGTAGATGCACCAGATGCTGCTGCTCATTATTTAGAAAGAGGTTTTGACGAAGAGAAAAAAATGTTTTTTTACAAAGTATTTTTCAATGAAGAATCTTAATTAAATGTCATTCTTGCGAAGGCAGGAATCTTAAAACAAATATTAGATACCTGCTTTATAGAAATTACATTTACCTTTAATATAAAGGTAGAATTAAATAAATAAAACAGCTTAAATTTTAAAAGAATAATTACTTTTGCAGTATAAAGTCGCCTTATCGTTTCGATTTATATCGAGAAAGGAAAGTCCGGACACCATAGTGAATTGTAGCGGTTAACGACCGTCATTACGTTTTTAACGTAAGAGGACAAGTGCAACAGAAAGCAAGTACAGGTAATGCTGTAGTGAAACCAGGTAAACTCTACGAGGTGCAATGTTACGTATATTGGAGTTCTAAGAAATTAGAGTAGAGTTAGCGCTCAAATCTTCAAGGGGTAAACAGCTAAAGTTAATTAGTAATAATTGACGTAGATAAATGATAAGGGTCACGCTTTAGCGTGATACAGAATCCGGCTTATAGACTTTATTTTAAAAGATAAGATTTTTTCTTATCTTTTTTTATGCAATAGATTTTTTTGTGATTAAAAAGAATGATTTTTCATAGCAAGATAAAACCATCCTTTTAATCAAAAATATTTATTCGTGAGACTCTAAAAAATTATTTCAATTTTTTAGTTAGTCGAACTAATCCCGCTTTTTTTAGCGGGATATTGGTTTAATACCTCGACCCTTGGGTCGATTCCATTTATTGGGTTCAGGGCTTGCCCTGAGGTTAATACCTTTTTATTTTTATAATATTTGTAATGATATTCAATTAAATACTACTAAAAATTAAATTATTCAAAATGAAAATTACTAAAAAAATGATATATAATATTTTATTCTTTGCCTTTATAATATTTCTATTTACTCCTTATGGTTTGAGTACAAGGGTAAAATTAACACAAGGTGTCACTTATGTAAAATCGATGTTGTTTTCTCCTTCGGCAAAAAAAGTAGAAGATAGAATATTGGTTACTTCTTTTGATACAGAATTAACAGGTATATTTAATGCGAAAAATATTAATTTAAAAGAGTTAAACGGAAAAGTGATTTTTATAAATTATTGGGCAACTTGGTGTCCACCATGTGTTGCCGAAATGCCATCCGTCCAATCTTTATATAATGCCTATAAAGATAAAATTGCCTTTGTTTTTATCACTTCGGATGCCACCGTAAAAGTGAATACTTTTTACAAAAAGTATAATTATAATTTACCAACATATAATCTAACTTCTGCAATTGCACCCGAAATTAGTACTAGAAGTTTGCCAACTACTTTTGTAATAGATAAAAAAGGGAAATTAGTATTAAAAGAAACTGGTGCTGCAAATTGGAATAGTTCTAAAGTTAGACAAATGTTAGATGATTTATTAAAAGAATAAAATTAAAACTACTTTTTACTAAGTGAAATAAGTTAAAATTAATACAAATATCATGAAAAAACACTTTAAAAATAATAAAAAATCGAATTTAAACATATTATTTAAAGCGATAATATTTAGTATTTTATTGTTTACAATGACCATTGTAAATGCTCAAAAAACTAAATTAAAAGTAGGCGATAGAGTTCCTTATTTCTCTTTATATGATCAAAACGGAAATGAGTTTAACACAAAAGATTATATTGGCGAAAAGGCGATTGTTTTGTTTTTTTTATCCGAAAGATAATGCGCCAGTTTGCGTAGCTCAAGTATGTTCTTTTAGAGATAATTATTCCAAATTTACAGATTTAGATGCTGTGGTTGTAGGAATAAATCCCGGTTATTTAGTAAATCATAAAGAGTTTTCAGTTAGTAATAATCTTCAGTTTCCTGTTTTAGCGGACAAACATAATAAAGTTCAAAAATTATTTGGAGTCCCAAAATTATTTTTATCAAAAAGTCCAAAACGTTACACTTTTATTATTGATAAGTACGGTATTATTAAATACATTTATTACAATAGAAGAGCAAATATAAAAAAACATGTAGAGGAATCTTTGCGAGTTTTAAAGGAAGAAAACAAATAAACATTTCACCATTTTAACCTAGAATTTTTACTACATCTTATAAGAATGTTTTTTTTTGAAATAATCAATATTTTTAATTTAAAAATTAATTATCTTTGACCTGTCAAAAAATATATCTTAAAAATAATTACATAAAAAATGGAAAATAACATCAAAGAGTTTATGGATTATGCTAATGCAAAGAATCCACACGAACCAGAATTTATGCAAGCTGTACATGAAGTTGCAGAAGCAATTATTCCTTTTATTGAAGATAACCCTAAGTATCAAAATAAAATGCTTTTAGAAAGAATGATTGAGCCAGAAAGGACAATCATGTTTAGAGTACCTTGGATTGATGATAATGGTAAAACTCAAGTAAATAGAGGTTATCGTGTTGAATTTAATTCAGCAATCGGGCCTTATAAAGGTGGTTTGCGTTTTCATCCTTCGGTAAATTTTTCAATTTTAAAATTTTTAGGATTCGAACAAGTATTCAAAAACTCATTAACAACTTTGCCTATGGGTGGAGGAAAAGGTGGTTCTGATTTTGATCCAAAAGGAAAGTCAGATATCGAAGTAATGCGTTTTACGCAATCGTTTATGAGCGAATTATTTAGACATATTGGTGCAAATACAGATGTTCCTGCAGGAGATATTGGTGTTGGTGGAAGAGAAATAGGTTTTATGTTTGGCCAATATAAAAAATTACGTAACGAATTTGTTGGTGTTTTAACTGGTAAAGGTATGAGTTATGGTGGTTCTTTAATTAGACCAGAAGCAACAGGTTATGGTGCGGTTTATTTTTCGGATATGATGTTAGGTACAAACGGAAGTTCTTTAAAAGGAAAAACAGCCGTAGTTTCAGGTTCAGGTAATGTAGCGCAATTTGCTACAGAAAAAATTACAGAACTTGGTGGTAAAGTAGTTACTTTGTCAGATTCAGGCGGTTATATTTATGATGCTGACGGAATCGATGCAGATAAATTAGCATTTGTAATGGAACTTAAAAATGTAAAACGTGGTAGAATTAGCGAATATGCTGATAAATATCCAAATGCAAAATACTTTAAAGGCGAAAGACCTTGGTCAGTAAAATGTGATGTAGCTTATCCTTGTGCAACTCAAAATGAGTTAAATAATGATGAAGCAAAAACATTAGTTACTAACGGTACAGTTTGTGTTGCAGAAGGTGCAAATATGCCTTGTACACCAGATGCAATAGCAGTTTTTCAAGATGCAAAAATATTATTTGCTCCAGGAAAAGCATCAAATGCTGGTGGTGTTGCAACAAGTGGTTTAGAAATGAGTCAAAACTCTTTACGTTTTAACTGGACAAGAAAAGAAGTAGACGATAAATTAAAGCAAATTATGAGTGATATTCACGCTTCATGTGTAGAATATGGTACTCGTAAAGATGGTTATGTAGATTATGTGCAAGGTGCAAATATTGCAGGTTTTGTAAAAGTTGCAGATGCAATGTTAGACCAAGGAGTAGTTTAAACATAAAACTATTAATAAATTAAAAGTCTTAAACCCTATATTTATGGGTTTAAGACTTTTTTATGTTTAGATGTGCTTATATTACCAAAGAAATTGATATATTTATACAGAATTTAAATACAAAAACTTAATTATGAAAAAAATAATATTATTAATCTCTTTAATTGTACTTATAACATCATGTAGTACGCCAAAAACAGTAATACAATCTAAAAAAGTAATTAAAGGCGATTGGACTTTAGACAATATCACCTATAGTAAAGAAGGTACTTTTAATGTTACTTTACTTAATGATACATCAAAAGAATGTTTTGAAGGTAGTTTATGGCATTTTATTCCAAATAACAATACAGGTAATTACACTATAAGTAATACTGATTGTAATACCGGAAGTCGTTTTTTTAGATTTACCATTCAAGAAGTAAATAAAGATAATGGTTTGTATGCATTTTTATTAAAACCTACTAACGAAAAATATAAATCGGATGATTACAATAGAGGTTTTAGAATGAATTTGTCGGAATTATCAGATACAACTATGCAATGGAAACAAACACTGTCTGTTGACGGAGAACCATTTACAATAAATATGAATTTTTCAAAAATTACTAATTAATAAAATAAAAAAATATGAAAACAATTAAAAACACAATGTTAGTTGCATTTGCAATTACATTTATGATGCAATTATCTAGTTGTACAGCAACACAAAATACAAATAACAAACAAAAAGGAGCAGTAATTGGTGCTGCAGGTGGTGCAATTTTAGGCGCAATTTTAGGTAATAATGTTGGTAAAGGTGGTAATGGCGAAGTTGGCGCTGTAATTGGTGGCGTAGTTGGAGGAACGGTTGGTGTTTTGTTAGGTCAAAAAATGGACAAACAAGCTCAAAAAATTGAAGAAGAAATTCCAGGTGCAATAGTAGAAAGAGTAGAAGAAGGTATTGTAATTACTTTTGATGAAAACAGTGGTGTGTATTTTGATACTAATAAATATGATATTAATTTAAAATCACAAGTAACTTTAGATAAACTATCTAATGTATTAAACGAATATTCAGATACTAATGTTTCTGTTGTAGGTCATACAGATAGTAGTGGTTCGGATGCTTTAAATATGAAACTTTCAGAAAATAGAGCAAATGCGGTAACTAATTATTTTGTAAATAATAAAAGTTTAAACGCTACAAGATTCACAACAAGTTGGTATGGTGAAACTCAACCAAAATTTGACAACACAACTCCTGAAGGAAGAGCAAAAAACCGTAGAGTAAATGTCGTAATTTTACCAAATGACAAAATGATTAAAGACGCAGAACAAGAATTAAAAAACTAATTATAAAATGGCAAAAATCACATTTCACGGCGGTTCAATAAAAACAAACGGAAAACTACCTAAAATAGGTTCTAAAGCAAAAAAATTTAAATTAATAAAAGGCGATTTGTCAATTGCAAAATTGAAAGATTATAAAGGTACTCGTTTGGTTTTAAATATTTTTCCGAGTGTAGATACGGGAACTTGTGCTAAATCAATCATTGAATTTAATAAGAAAGCAGCAAGTTTAGAAAATACAAAAGTATTGTGTATTTCTAGAGATTTGCCTTTTGCACAATCTCGTTTTTGTGGTGCGGAAGGAATTGAAAATGTAGAAACATTATCGGATTTTAGTAAAGGAAAATTAGGTAAAAAATACGGATTAATTATTAAAAGTGGTCCGCTAAAAAACTTATTTTCAAGAGCAATTATTGTATTAAATGAAAACCATGAAATCATTTATACAGAACATGTACAAGAAGTTGCCGACGAACCAGATTACAAAAACGCTTTAGCAGTTTTGGCATAAATCACAAAGTAAATTAAAAACCTCATAGTTGTGCTATGAGGTTTTTTTTAATTACTTAATACAGAATATTTTAAGGCAAATATCAATTTAAATCTATCACTTATTAATTCATTTTTTTAAATGATAAAGTATCGATTATATTTGTTACATAATAAATTCCCCTAATAATCATGTCAGTAGAACAAAAAATTAATCAATTACGTAAAGAACTTAATCAACATAATCACGATTATTATGTGTTAGATAATGCCACAATATCCGATTATGAATTTGATATAAAACTTACAGAACTACAAAAATTAGAAGATGAAAATCCGCAATTTTTTAATAAGAACTCTCCAACCCAAAGAGTTGGTGGAACAATTACTAAAAATTTCGAAAACCTAACGCATTTAAACAGAATGTATTCTTTGGCAAATTCGTACTCTAAAGAAGATTTGTTCGATTGGGAAAAACGTGTTTTAAAAGCTACAGGTGTTGATAAACTGACCTATACTTGTGAATTAAAATACGATGGTGCATCTATAAATTTAACTTATAAAAATCATAAATTGCATACCGCTGTAACGCGTGGTGATGGTTTTATAGGTGATAATGTAACAGCAAATATCAAAACCATTAAATCTATTCCGTTAGAAATAAATAAAGATTTTTTAGGCGATTTTGAAATTCGTGGTGAGATAATATTACCGTTTAAAGGTTTTCATAAAATGAATGAAGAACGAGTTGCTAACGGCGAAGAACCTTATAGAAATCCAAGAAATACGGCAAGTGGTAGTTTAAAATTACAAGATAGTGCTGAGGTTGCTAAACGACCTTTAGATTGCTTGTTGTATCACGTTGTCACGGAAGATTTGAATTACGAAACACATTTTAATATTTTAAAAAATGCTCGTAACGCAGGATTTAAAGTGCCAAATGAAATAAAAGAATGTAATACCATTGAAGAAGTTTTAGAATATATAAAAATTTGGGATGTAAAACGAAATGAATTACCTTACGAAACAGATGGTATTGTAATAAAGGTAAACTCATTACATTATCAAAATGAAATAGGATTTACTTCAAAAGTACCAAAATGGGCAATCGCATATAAATTTAAAGCAGAGCAAGTTTCTACTAAATTAAATAGTATTGTATATCAGGTTGGTAGAACAGGCGCAATAACACCAGTTGCCAATTTAGAACCTGTAGAATTAGCAGGAACAACCGTCAAAAGAGCATCTGTGCATAATGCAGATCAAATCGAATTATTTGATTTGCGAATAAACGATACTGTTTTTGTAGAAAAAGGAGGCGAAATTATACCTAAAATAGTAGGAGTAGACTTAGATAATAGACCAGCAAATTCTCCCATTTTTCAATATGCAACACATTGTCCAGATTGTAATACAAAATTAGTTAGAACAGAAGGCGATGCAAAACATTATTGCCCAAATGAATTTGGTTGTAAAACACAAATAATAGGTAAAATACAGCATTTTATTTCTAGAAAAGCAATGAATATTGATGGTATTGGTGCCGAAACTGTAGAATTGTTATTCGATAATAATTTAGTAGCTAATTATGCAGATCTATATGATCTGCAAGTAGAACAAATCATTCCTTTAGAAAGAATGGCAGAAAAATCTGCAAAAAACATTATTTTAGGATTAGAAGCATCAAAAAATGTACCTTTTGAAAAAGTATTATTTGGTATTGGTATTCGTTTTGTTGGTGCAACAGTAGCAAAGAAATTAGCAAAGCATTATAAAACAATAGATGCATTGCAAAATGCCAGTTTTGAAGATTTAAAAAATGTCGATGAAATAGGCGAACGAATTGCAGAAAGCGTGGTTGAATTTTTTAATAATTTATCTAATATAATGTTAATAGATAGGTTGAAACAAGTTGGTTTACAATTTGAAATTAACGAAAATGACACATCAATCTCTAATAAATTTGAAGACTTAAAATTTGTAGTTTCAGGAGTTTTTGAAAAATTTTCTAGAAACGAACTCAAAAAAGCAATCGAAGATAATGGCGGAAAAAACTCAGGTTCTTTATCGAGCAAAACAGATTACTTAATTGCAGGTGACAAAATGGGACCAGCAAAAAAAATAAAAGCAGAAAAGTTGGGTATTAAAATTATTAGTGAAAGTGATTTTGAAAAATTATTAAATTAATTGTATATTTGAAATATTCAAAAAATAAAATGGAGTTCAGAAACCATTAAAAACGAGGTGTTACCGAAAAACCTTAAGAGTAGGAAAAATTAACTAAATCGAAAGAATTATGAACTGGTTTTTAAAAGTATTAAAACAATATGCCGATTTTAACGGTAGAGCAAGAAGAAAAGAATATTGGATGTTTATATTGTTTTTCTTTATTATTTATATTGTTTTAGGTGTCATTGCTGGTATTATGCCAAAAGTTGGATTGGCTTTAATAGGTATATTTTATTTAGGAATGATTGTTCCAATTATTGCAGTTTCTTGTAGAAGAATGCATGATGTAGGTAAAAGTGGTTGGTATCAACTTATTCCAATCTACAGTTTTATTTTAGCTGTAACAGAAGGAGATAAAGGAGATAATGAATACGGTTCAGATCCTAAAAATCCAGGAAATGAAATTGATCAAATGGGAATAAAAACAGATGATTAAATAATAGATGTTCTCAAATTTAAAAACCTCAAAAATGAATTTCATTTTTGAGGTTTTCTTTTATTTGAGTTTATTAAAAAAGCATAGAGTGAAAAACATATCAGTTACGATTTAGTCTTATGTCTTAAAGCAAAGCGATCATATGTCTTTTATCATAAAAATAATTTTACTTAAACATATCTAAACCAGGTATATCTGGCATGCCACCTTTTGCTGCTGCTGCCATTTCAGATTCATTAATTTCATTAGCACTATTAAGCGCATTATTTAACGCTATGATTAAATAATCTTCTAATTCATCCTTTTCATTAAGTAATGAATCATCAATATTTATACTTCTAATTTCTCGATTTGCAGTTACGGTTACCTTAACTTTTCCGTTGCCAGATTCACCATTAACTAGAACAGTATTTAATCTTGCTTTTGTTTCTTCAATTTTTTGTTGTGCTTCTTGTAGTTTAGCCATCATACCTTGCATATCTCCAAACATAATTTTTTGTTTTTTAGTTTATTTGGTAAAAATAATAAAATGATTGATTTTTTTGTAAATTTGAGATTAGTTTTTTTAGAATTTTGGCAATAGGCAAATACAACAAGGCACAAACTTATATGACCTAATATGCCTTATATGGTAAATAGATATTAGGCAAGTAGGTAAAGTTTTCTACAGAATAGGTTCGTAACTATTTCATACGATTCTGTGAAAATCAGCGAAATCTGTGGGAGAAAAGGAAATTCGTGAATCTTTGTGAAACAACACCTAACAATAATAAACAGAAAATTATGAAACTATTTGAAATTTTATCTTCCTTTAAAATAATAGTAACTTTAAGCATTATTTCCCTTATTTTTGCGACTTCGTGTAAAAAACAAACAATGAATATTACAGATATAAAAGTGCCATCCGTAGCAAAAAAACCAAAAAAAATGGAAATTCACGGCGATGTACGTGTGGATAATTATTATTGGTTAAATGAAAGAGAAAATCCTGAGGTAATTAAATATCTAGAAGATGAAAACGAATACTATAATAAAATAACAAAACACACTAAAAAGTTTCAAGAAGAATTATTCGAAGAAATGAAATCTCGAATAAAAGAAGATGATTCTTCCGTACCTTTTAAATCTAATGGTTATTTTTATATAACAAGTTATAAAAAAGGCGGGCAATACCCAATTTATTCTCGTAAAAAAGAAAATTTAAACGCCAAAGAAGAAATTATTTTTGATGTAAATAAAATGGCAGAAAAACATGATTATTACTCTTTAGGTAGTTATCGTGTTAGTTCGGATAATAAAATGGTTGCTTTTGGAGTAGATACAGTTAGTAGAAGGCAATATGATATTCAGATAAAAAATTTAGAAACAGGTAAGATATATCCTGAAATTATTAAGAACACAACTGGTTCAGCAACTTGGGCAAACGATAATAAAACTATTTTTTACACACATAAAGATCCAGAAACGTTACGAAGTACAAAAATTTTAAAACATATAATTGGTACCGATGTATCGGAAGATAAAGTAGTTTACGAAGAAAAAGATGATACTTTTTACACTTTTATTTATAGATCTAAATCTAAAAAATATTTAGTTATTGGTTCTACAAGTACTTTAACAAGTGAATATCAGATTTTAGAAGCAGATAATCCTAACGGAAAGTTCAGAATGTTCCAAAAAAGAGTTAGAGGTTTAGAATATGGTATTGCGCATTATAAAAATGATTTTTATATTCATACAAATAAAGATAATGCAACCAATTTTAAGTTAATGAAAACTTCGGAAACTAAAACCGAAAAAGAAAATTGGACAGACGAAATACCGCATAGAAAAGATACTTTATTAGAAGACGTTTCGATTTTTAAAGATTTTTTAGTTATAGAAGAAAGAACCAATGGTTTAGGGAAAATAAGAATTAAAAGATGGGATAATAAAGACGATTATTATTTACCATTTAATGAAGAAACCTATTCTGCAGGCGTTAGAGCAAATCCTGAATTCGATACAGAAATTATTCGTTATGGTTACCAATCCTTTACCACACCAAGTTCGGTAATCGATTTTAATATGCGTGATAAAACGCAAGAAATTAAAAAAGAACAAGAAGTTTTAGGAGATAAATTTGATAAATCTAATTATAAAAGCGAACGTGTTTGGGCAACTGCCAGAGATGGAAAAAAAGTAGCAATTTCTATAGTTTATCATAATGATACTAAATTAAATAAAGACACATCTTTGTTGTTATATTCTTATGGATCATACGGTTATACTTTGGAAGATAGATTTAGCACTACAAGATTAAGTTTGTTAGATAGAGGTTTTGTATACGCTGTAGCTCATATTAGAGGAAGTCAATATTTAGGTCGTGAATGGTATGAAGACGGAAAACTTTTCCATAAAAAAAATACCTTTACTGATTTTATCGATTGTGCAAAATATTTAATCGATAAAAATTATACTTCGCCTAAACATTTATATGCAGAAGGTGGTTCTGCAGGTGGTTTATTAATGGGCGCAATCGTGAATATGAATGGCGATTTATTTAATGGTATAATTGCCGCAGTACCATTTGTAGATGTAATGACTACGATGTTAGATGATACAATTCCGTTAACAACAAGCGAATATGATGAATGGGGAAACCCGAATAATAAAAAAGCATACGACTATATGTGTTCTTATTCACCTTATGATAATGTGTTGAAAAAAAATTATCCAAACATGTTAGTTACTACAGGTTTGCACGACTCACAAGTACAGTATTTTGAACCTGCAAAATGGGTTGCAAAACTAAGAGATTTAAAAACAAATAAAACGGTATTGTTATTGCATACAGATATGAAAGTTGGGCATGGCGGTGCATCTGGTAGATTTAACGCTTTAAAAGATGTTGCTGTTGATTATGCCTTTCTATTAGATTTAGAAGGAATTAGCAAATAATTTTATTAAGTTTAAAAATATTAGTAAATTTGCAGACTGATATAATCATATCAAAACAACATGAAACAAAAATTAGGAATTACCCAAAATGTATTAGATCTTATTGGTAATACGCCTATGATAAGGCTGAATAAGATTACAAAAAATATCGAAGGTGAATTTTTCACGAAGTTCGAAGGTCTAAATCCAGGGCATTCTACTAAAGATAGGATTGCACTTCATATTATAGAGCAAGCCGAAAAACAAGGCATTCTTAAAAAAGGTACTACAATAATAGAAACTACATCTGGTAACACAGGTTTTAGTTTGGCTATGGTAAGTATCATTAAAGGTTATAATTGTATTTTAGCAGTAAGTTCAAAATCTTCATTAGATAAGATTGATATGCTTAAAGCAATGGGCGCAAAAGTTTATGTTTGCCCTGCGCATGTTAAAGCAGATGATCCAAGATCGTATTATCAAGTAGCAAAAAGATTACATGCTGAAACAGCAGATTCGATTTATATTAATCAATATTTTAATAAATTAAATGTTGATGCGCATTATGAATCTACTGGTCCAGAAATTTGGGAGCAAACAAATGGCGAAATAACACATTTAATAGCAGCAAGTGGAACTGGTGGAACAATTTCAGGAACAGCAAAATTTTTAAAAGAACAAAATCCTAATATTAAAATAATTGGTGTAGATGCTTATGGTTCTGTATTACAGAAATTTCATGAAACAAAAGTTTTAGATCCTAAAGAAATTTATCCATACAGAATTGAAGGTTTAGGTAAAAATTTAATTCCAACTGCTACAAATTTTGATATTATTGATAAATTCGAAAAAGTTAGTGATGAAAATGCAGCACATAGAGCAAGAGAAATTGCTTTAACTGAAGGGATTTTTGCAGGTTACACAAGTGGTGCAGCAATGCAAGCAACAATACAATTAGCAGAAAAAGGAGAGTTTGATAAAAATTCTAAAGTAGTTATTATCTTTCCAGATCATGGTTCTAGATATATGAGTAAAATTTATAATGATAATTGGATGCGAGAACAAGGTTTCTTTGATACGCAAAAATTAGCACAAGAAGAAGTAGAGTTTATTAAATAAAAACTTCATTTTTTAAAATATATAAGGTAATACGAAAGTGTTGCCTTTTTTTATACACTTTAGTAAGGTTTTTAATATATTTGTTTAGTATATGATAAAAAACACAACTTATGTAAATCACTATTTATCAAGTTGTTAGATTTACATTTTCAGACCTTCAAGGTTTTGAAAACCTTGAAGGTCTTGACTGTTAAATAAAATTATTGCATAATTGTCAGTTTTTGTCATAGACTAAATTATATTTGTTAAATACAAAAGACACATTATTATTTTGAAATTTTTTAAAAAACTATATTTAGAGCAGCATTTTTTTTATTACATAATTGTGATTATTTTATTGTTCGCAGTTTCGTATGTTTTTCCTAGTCTTTTTAATGTTGTGAAAATGTTATTATTAACACTATTTGTTTTTACGTTTTTCGATATTTTAATTTTATTTATTGCTAAAAAAGGAATTAAAGCATTACGAATTTTACCAGAAAAATTTTCTAATGGTGATAATAATCCAATAGAAATACATATTAATAACTATTTCACTTTTCCGATATTTACTAAAGTTATTGATGAAATACCATTTCAGTTTCAAAAAAGAGATTTTAGTATAGAACATAAAATTAAAGCAGCAACATCTAAGGAATTTAAATACGAATTAAGACCAACCGAAAGAGGTGAATATTGGTTCGGAAAATTAATTATTTATGTGCAAAGTCCATTACGATTAGTATCTAGACGCTATGATTTTGATGACAAAAAAATGATTGCTACGTATCCTTCTTTTATTCAATTACAAAAATTTGATTTAATGGCATTGGCATATCGTAATGAATTTGGGATTAAAAAAGTTAGAAGAATTGGTCATACTATGGAGTTTGAACAAATAAAAGAATATGTTTTAGGCGATGATATTAGAACTATAAATTGGAAAGCAACAGCAAAAAGAAACCAATTAATGGTAAATCAATTTCAAGATGAAAAAGCACAACCAATTTATTCTATTATTGATAAAGGTCGTGTTATGAAAATGCCATTTAATGGTTTAACTTTATTAGATTATGCTATTAATTCTACCTTAGTAATAAGTAATATTACCTTAAAAAAGCAAGATAAAGCAGGCATGTTATGTTTTTCAAAAAAGGTTGAAAATAGAGTAGTAGCAGAGCGAAGAACAAGTCAAATGAACTTAATATTAGAAACTTTATACAACGTAAAAACGGACTTTAAAGAATCTGACTTTAGTAGATTGTATGCAGATGTTAAGAAAAATATCAAACAAAGAAGTTTACTTTTTTTATATACCAATTTCGAAACATTAGATGGTTTAGATAGACAATTAGCATATTTACAAGCAATAGCAAAACAGCATGTTTTGGTGGTTATTTTCTTTGTCAATACAGAATTAGAAACCATGTTAACCGAAAAAGCAAAAGATGTTAAAGATATATATCAACAAACAATTGCGGAGAAGTTTGCTTACGAAAAACGTTTAATTGTTAAAGAATTAAAACGTAGAGGCGTTTATTCTATTCTTACCAAACCTAATAATTTAACAGTAGATGTCATTAATAAATATTTAGAATTTAAAGCGAAAGGTGTTATTTAGGGGTTTTCCTTTATTTTTAATATTTAAAACAACTTGTATTTTGTACCTGAAGGTACATCTTGCTAAGATGTTATGATTATTTTACTAATATATTGATTGTCCTTACAGGACAAAAATAATCCCTTTAGGAATTTATAATATTAGTAAC
>JAMONN010000017.1 GCA_027065775.1 Flavobacteriaceae bacterium
AATGCAATTATTTTTCGATAAAAACATACAGCAAAATGATGCACAATTTACTTTCGATAAAATGGAAAGTAGACATATTGTTAGAGTGCTGCGTAAAAAAGAAGGAGATACTTTATATATTACAAACGGACAAGGTTTTCTGTTTACTTCCGAAATAAGTATCGCAAATGAAAAAAAATGTTTGGTTAATATAGTAACGCAAAAAAAATACGAAAAACAGTTTGATTACAAACTGCATATTGCCATTGCGCCAACTAAAAACAACCAACGTTTAGAATGGTTTTTAGAGAAGGCAACCGAAATAGGTATTAGTGAAATAACACCAATTATATGTGATAATTCAGAAAGGAAAGTAGTTAAATTAGATCGTTTAGAAAAAGTTTTAGTTTCGGCAATGAAACAATCAAATAGATTTTATTTACCTAAATTGAATGAAATGATTTCCTTTAAAGAATTTGTGAAGCAAAAAAAAACAGACAATTTATTTATTGCACATTGCGAAGAAGAAACCAATAGAACTTCTTTTAAAAGTGAATTAAAAGATAAAAATGAAATTACGTTATTAATTGGGCCAGAAGGTGATTTTTCTGCAACCGAAATTAAAGAAGCGCTACAGAATAGTTACCAACCAGTTTCTTTAGGTAATAGTAGGTTAAGAACAGAAACTGCAGCTCTTGTTGCTGTGCATAGTGTTGCTTTTTATAATGAAAAATGATTAAAAATAATGGAATCTTGATTTCATATTTGTATATTCGTAAAATAAAATAAAAAAATAATGCGTTTAAAAAACCTTCTTTTTCTTTTTGTAGTTTTAGTTTTTCAATTAGTACAATCTCAAGAAATTGCTATATTAAAATATGATGGTGGAGGCGATTGGTATGCAAATCCGACAGCTTTACCTAATTTAATTTCGTTTTGTAATAAAAATATTAAAACAAATATTAAAGAGAAACCACAAACGGTAACGACAAATAGTATAGAAATTTTTAATTATCCAATGGTTTTTATGACTGGTCATGGAAATGTTTTTTTTGATGATAATGCTGTAGAAAATTTAAGAAATTATTTAACTTCGGGCGGTTTTTTACACGTTTCGGATAATTATGGTATCGATAAATTTATACGAAGAGAAATGAAAAAAGTATTTCCGAAATTAAAATTTGAAGAAATACCTTATAGCCATCCTGTTTTTAATCAAACCTATACTTTTAAAAGTATGCCTAAAATACATGAGCATGATAATAAATCTTCACAAGGTTTTGGTATTTTTTACGAAGGTAGATTAGTTTGTTTTTATGATTATCAATCCGATTTATCGGATGGTTGGGAAAATCAAGAAATGCATCATGATCCACAAGAAGTAAGAATAAAAGCATTAAAAATGGGTGCGAATTTAGTGGAATATGCGTTTATGAATTAGTTGCAGATCATTAAAAACTCAATAAAATGGGACTTTACATAAATATTAGAACTGAAAATTCTCTTGGTTCACTTTTAAGTAAAACTTTTCAAAGTTTTGTAAATGGATTTGAAATTGACGGAGAAAGTTGTGAATTAAATCAAGTTAGTAAATTACTGAATTTAGATTTAAAACCATTCACCATATTCAATTATTCTGGATTATGGGATGAAAGTGAATTTCCTGAAGATAGAAAAGATGAGTTAATAAAAAAACAAATTGAGAATGATAAAATATGGAATGATATAAATGAATTTTTAGATTTAATAAATATTTTAATTCATTCAATAAATACAGAGGAAATTAATTCTAAAAAAATCACACATAAATATGATTGGTGGAATAAGTACTTTGAATTACCGAATGAAAACGATAATAATGATAATTTTTTAACAGATTTAAAAATAATAAAAAATTTTCTAATTGTAGAAATAAAAAATGGAGAAACTAAAACTGCTTTTTACTCTGAGTAATGTTGAAAGTCGTATTTTAGGACTAGACATGGTCAGAACGGAAATGAGAATTCAATAATTTAATACAATAAAAATAATTTTCAAAGTTGAAAACAAGAACAGGAATAGATGGATTATTTAACTTATTAGAAGGTTTGACTTTTACAATTCCTTTTTTTATTCTCATTTTTATTGGTTCAGTCCTAAAGTTTGTATTTTTAAACATGATTGCCATTTTAACTTTTAACAGATTAATTAAATTTAAAAACCTTTGGAAAAAAGAAAATTTGAAAACCTATCTTTCTGATGTATGGAATATCGTAATAGCATTTTTTTTTCTAATTTCCATTTCAATAGTTAACTAAATATTCATAATAAATTTAATATCAGATATTTATAATCAAAACGTAAAATAAAATGAATTTATGAAAAAATTAATCTTATTATTTTTATTTATTTCTGTTTCGATTTCTGCACAGAAAGTATATTCTGTAGATGCGGCATATAAAGCAGATATTAAAGTTTTTGTAACAGATTCCGATTATCAAGCAGATTTGTTAGTTTACAAAGTAGACGCAAGTTATAAAGTCACCCAAAATAAAGGAAAATGGTTTTTTACCGATGCTGCTTATCAAGCAGATAAAAAAATCTACTTTGTAGACGCTAGTTACAAAGCAGATTTAAAGATTTATTTTGTAGATGCTGGTTATAAAGCAAAATGGCGTGATAAGTCCAAAATGCAATTACTGTTTTAATTACTTTTTTATAACTTTATAAGAAGTTATATTATTGTCTGTAAATGCTTTAATAAAATAGACACCTTGTTTGAATTTTGAAAAATCAATAGTTGTATTAGAATTATTTATTTTTTGAAATATTATTTCTTTTCCTAGTATATCATAAACTCGAATATCGTTTATTACTCCTTGATAATTAATGGTTAAGATGTCTTTTACAGGATTTGGGTAAATACTAATATCTTCTAAAGAATTATCATCTAGACCAATTATTTTGCCTTCTTCCACAATAATATCATCAATTAAAATATCATTATAAAACGAAGTTCCAGGACTGTTTTCTTCAATAATAAATTCTATTTGTATTTCGGTGTCATTTATTCCTGGAAAATCTTCATATTCAATAAAAACAAAATTCTCCCAATTATTTTCGGTTGCTCTTTGAAGATGTAGTAAACTTGTTTCGGTTCCATTTCTTTTGTGCAAAATAACATCTAAAGTATTGTAAGTTTGGTCATTATTATTCTGACTAAACGCATGAAACCTAATTACAGTTACTTCTAGATTAGAAATGTCTATCCAAGGTGTTAGTAAATTACTTATTTGTCCTTCGCCAGTTGGACCAGAACCGTCTATATATGCATAATTTGTATTTCCTCCAAAAGTATGATCACCTGCATTTGCAGCACTAAAAGTTGCGTTGGTATCAAAATTCCAATTCTCACTACCAAATTCAAACCAACATGCTGGCGTTGAATCTGCATTAAAATCTTCTAAAAATGGCGTTGTAAAAATACTACATGGTGTGCTTATAGTGTGAACATTTGACCAACTACTATCATCATCACCAGCATTTTCACCGCAGATTGCTCTAATATAAACATCATTTCTGCTTCCTTGCTCTAGGTTTTCTAAAAAGAAAGGATTTGAATTTACATCTATAATAGTTCCATTTCCATGCTCAAAACCAAATTGTCCATATTCAATCTCCCATTGAGTTTCAGAATTTCCATTAGTCCAATTTACCTCAGCAGAAGTAGGAGCAACGTTAGTTGTAAATATAGTAGTTGGTCTTGGGCAACTTGTACTCTCACAGAATGCTACAGCATCCCAACCGCTTCTTGTTATCGAACCGTCTGAGGTAAACACAAACGTTAAATTACCAGAATCATGTGTTGAAGTGAAAGGTCCAGGAATTGTAATGCCATCAAAAACACCTAATAAATTTGAATTTGTATCTGGTCCATCAAAAACACGTAAAAAATCAAAATTACTTTCTAAGTTAAAACTTAAAAAAGTTACCGTTACGTTACCACCATTAGGATCGGAAATTACTGTAGTAATATTTTCATTATCAGAATAATTGCCGTTTAAACCACCAGAATCATAAAAATGATCACCATTACAATAGTCTTGCGCAAATAAATTTGATAATATTAAAGTGAAAAATACAGCAATTAGATAATTTTTTTTCATGATAGAAGTTTACTAGAATTATTTAAAATGCTAATTTACTAAAAATTAAAAACTTTCTGTACGAACTGTGGTTTCAATTAATTCAACTAATACTAAAGATATTTTAAAACCGTCATATTTTTACTAATCTAGTATTTAAATTTTCTAGATGTTTTGGGTTTTTAAAGAAATCTTTAAGAGTTTAAAATATAGGAATCGTTTTTAAGGTTGTAATCGTTCTATTTTAAAACTAAAATCGTCTTGTAAAGTAAATCGAATTCTATCGTGCATTCTATTTGGTCTTCCTTGCCAAAATTCGATAACTTGTGGTTTTATTAAA
>JAMONN010000018.1 GCA_027065775.1 Flavobacteriaceae bacterium
TGTTGGTCGTCGTTGGTATGTAACTACGGTTTATCGTGCTTTAAAAAATAATAATAGGTTAGAAGATGCTTTGCGTATTTATAAAAAAGCACGACCTAATTATCATTCGGTTACTGTTGGTAGTGTGGATGAAATGTTGGGATTTGAGGAATAGGTAACTATAAAATTAAATCATTAGTAAGAAGTTGCTATTTTAAAAAATAACCAATGAATTGGAGAATTAAAGCCATTTTACAAAAAGTATTATCGTTTAGTAATATTGGAAATAGAATAAATCATCTAGCAGTTATTTATAAAAAAGATTACTACAAACATGTTTTACAATATCAATTTTATGAATGTATTAGAAAATTTAAACTTTCAAAAATTGATTTAACCAATAACAAACTAAATGCTTTAGAAATCGGAACAGGTTATTCTATAGTTGCGCCAATAACACTTTATTTATTGGGGTTTGACAAAATAATAACTGTTGATATTAGTAACGATATTAGTTTAAAATCATTCAAAAAGCAAATATTACATCTTTATTCAAAAAAGCAACTTAATGTCTTACTAAAAGAAAGTATTTATACTGAAATAGAATTAATTAACAAAATTGATAAAATAATATCGTTTAATAGTTTAACGGAAATATTTAGTTTTTGTAATATTATATACATACCTAATTATAATTTTGATGATATTGATACTTTAGGATACAACTATGATTATATATATTCTCAAGTAGTTTTTGAACATATTCAACCTAAGATATTAGTAGAGTTATTTTCTAAAATTAAAAAATGGTTAAAACCAAAAGGACAATCTGTTCATACTATAAATTTTATAGATCATTTTGCAAACCCTGGTTTTTTTCAAGATAAAAGTATTTCAGAATTTAATTTTTTACAGTACTCAGATAACTATTGGAAATCTTGGACAAATAATGATATTGCTTATACTAATAGACTTTCTTATTTGTTTTATGTTAATTTATGTACAACAAACAATTTTAATGATATTAATTTTATTGGAGAAAATTATCGAATAGGAATGGATTTTTCAACTAAATTAATTCACAATGATGTTTTAAATAAATACAAAAATCTCAAAAATTTAGAGGAATTGATAAAATATCAAAGAGGAACATTGGTTTTTCAGAATTAAAATGGAAGAGTTAAATAATCATTAGGTTATAGATTATTGTTGGATTTTAAGAATAAAATGTCTTTGTACTGACATTTTAATTATATTTTATATCTTTGTACTGACATAAATATAATGATATGGAAGAATTGCAACAAAAATTTTATAATAAATACGCAGTAATACAATTAGATTTAGTGCGTAATTATATAAATGAAATAGATTGGACTAATAGGTTGATTGGCATTAAAGGAAGTCGTGGAATTGGAAAAACCACTTTAATTCTTCAATATATAAAACAGCAGTATAAACCTACTAAAGAAGTTTTGTATATCAGTTTAGATGACTTGTACTTTACCGAACATACTTTATATAATTTAGCGGATACCTTTTATAAAAAAGGAGGTGTTTTTTTAGCAATTGATGAAGTACATCGGTATAAAAATTGGGCAATTGAGATTAAAAATATTTATGATGATATGCCAAATTTAAAAGTTGCTTTTACAGGTTCGTCTTTACTACATATACAAGATGCAAAAGCAGATTTAAGCAGAAGAGCAGTAATTTATACTATGCAAGGTCTTTCGTTAAGAGAATTTATTCAATTTGAAACCCAAATAGAATTGCCAATATTTACCTTAGAAGAGATTCTTAAAAACCATATTAGTATTGCAATAGATTTAAAAAAGCACAAAATATTACCTTATTTTGATGATTATTTAGATTATGGTTATTATCCTTTTTACAAAGAAAATAAAACGGTTTTTCATCAAAAATTAAGCGAAGTAATGTTAACCATTTTAGAAATAGACATTACACAATTTGCGGACATTAAAACATCTAATATTATATACTTAAAAAAATTATTGCAAATTATTAGTCATTCCGTACCATTTAAACCAAATATGAATGCTTTAAGTCAGCGAACAGGTATTACGGTAAATACCATGAAAAATTACATAAAATTATTGCATGATGCCGAATTATTACAACTATTATATGTACCAAATAAAAGTCTAAATAGTTTAAATAAACCAGAAAAAATATATTTAAATAATACAAATTTAATGTATAATCAGGTAGGCAACCAAGCAAATATTGGTAATATTCGAGAAACCTTTTTTTTAAATCAAGTAAGTAAAAAGCATAAAATAAATGCTTCAAAAGAAGCAGATTTTTTAATTGCAAATACAATTACTTTTGAAATTGGTGGAAAAAGTAAAACTAGAAAACAAATTAAAGATTTAGAAAATGCTTATGTAGTAAAAGATACCATAGAAATTGGTAGTGATAATATTATACCGCTTTGGCTGTTTGGGTTTATGTATTAAAAACCTTTGTCAAAGTTTAAAACTTTGACAAAGGTATATTTTAGTTAAGGAGATTAATTTTTAATAATTTTTTTCATAACAACATTCCCATTATTAAGTACTGCTTTTAAGAAATAAACACCTTCTGGTAGATTAGACATATTTATTTGAGTATTTTCTAATTCTTTTTGCGAAACTAATATACTTCTACCTAAAGTATTATATAAAATCCAGCTTGTCGTTTTATCTGTAATATTTAAAACATCTTTAGTTGGATTTGGATAAACATTTAAAGATTCTGAAATTTCAAATTCATTAGTTGCTAAAACTGAGGAACTACCAAAACAACTTAAACCTATAACTGCATCTTCACCTAAATTAAGGTCAGCAGCATTTCTTAATATAGAATCTTCAGAAGGTATACAAAAATCAGAATCTGTATAATCAAAAGATAAAATTTCTGGATCATCAAAGATATTAAAAAAGGAATCTGAATCAGTTCCATTTGAATTAGTTCCAACAATAATTCCTACTGCATTTGGCAAATTATTACCAATATCATTATTATCATAAAAAGCATTAAACTTAACTACAGAAGGCATGTGGTTTTCTTCAGAATAGATTCCAATATTATTAGAAATAAACAAATTAGAATTTATTATAGGAGTTGGAGTAAAACTGTCTATTAAATTAATTGCCTTTGTGTTTGAGTGAAATGTGTTTAACTTTATATTTGGTTCTTGTGCGCCAATAGTTAAACCGCTACCATTATTAGAAATAATATTACCTTCAATAATAATTTCTGCCCATGATTGAATACCTGCATAAGAACAATTTCTAATAATATTGCAACTAATAAAAGATTCGTTAGGAATAAAACCAATATTTATACCTATTAATTCTATATCGTATATTTTATTATTAAAAACTTGAATAATGGAAGAACTATCACTAGATAAAACAATGCCATTTGGGCAATCATAAATTTCATTATCATTGATTGTAACAATACCATTATTTAAAACATTAATTGCAACATCTTCTGAATTTCTTATAATACTATTTGATAAATTAAGTTCACTATTTATTTCTATCATTCCATTAAATCCTCCAGCATATTCAACTATACAAAAATCCATAATAGACTTTGAATTTGTACTATTAATAAAATGAATTCTTTCCCAATCGTGATTAGTTGGTGAAGAAAAATTAGAAGTAAAAGTAATGTAGTTATCTTCATTTCCTTCTGCAAGTAAAGTACCTGATACGGTTAATGAATAATAACCATTAAATTTTACTTCAACATTTGGTTCGATGGTTAATGTAGAACCTTCAGGAATTGTAATGTCACCATTTACTTTATAAGTATTACCGCTTTCCCAAACACCACTTACGTTACCTATAACGTCTATTACTGGTGTAGAAGATAATGTTATATCACCAAGTGTTACCGAACCATTTAAAAAAACATCTAACAACTCGTAAGTTTGATAAGTGTCTTTTTGGTAAGTAATATTATAGGTTCCGTTTTCTACAGTAGCGTTAAAACTGCCATCTACATTTGAAATTACTTGATGAAATACAGCAGTTGGCGAAATAGGATTAAAAGTAATCGTAATACCACTATGGTTAGATTGATTGTCTAGAAAAGCATTCCCAGTAATTGTAGCGCTAAACAAAGTTGTTGTTACTAAAATTATAATTGAAAATATTATTAATTTTTTCATGATTTTAATTTTTAAAGTTAATATTAATAGTTTATTAAATATAATAGACAGCAAAAGTCTAATTATTATTTGATGTATGAAATACCATATTTATGGTGTTTCTATCAATAATGACAATAAACATTTAAAAGGTTGCGTTAATTAATACCATATTTGTGGTATTTTAAATGATTTCCTTTCTTATAAAATTTTTAAGTACCACAAATATGGTATTTTTGATTAATCTTATTTTTTATGGTAAAATATATTCTACTTTGTTTAATCTCCATTAATTTATATACTCAAAATATAAATAATGAAATTATTAATCTCCATAAATCATTCAAAAAAGTTGTGTATACAGACTTTGAAAAAGCATTATTTAATGCAGAAAAATCTGTTAAAAAAAGCAATCTAATAAAAAATAATGATTTACTTCTAACTTCATATTTAAATCTAAGCGAAATATATTTACTTCAAAGAAAATTTAATGATTCCAAAACTATAATTCTAAAGGCTTTAAAAATTGCTAATGATTTAAATTATATAAATATTAAGTGTAAATTAAATATTAACCTTGGTCACATATATACTTATGAAGATAAACTAAATAAAGCTCTAACTGTTTTTGAAAATAATTTGGTTATCGCAAAAAAAAACAATTTAAATAAAAGAACTTGTGACCTCTATATTAATTTAGCAAATTTATATCGCATTAATAAAAAGTCTATTAAAGCAATTAACACTTATAAAAAATCTATTACATTATCTTCTAAAGCAAATTATTATAAAGGTCTTGCAAAAGCATATAATGGTTTGGCATATCTAAAAAGAGCAACCAATATAGATAGTGCATTTATTTACCATAAAAAAGCACTAGAAATAGCAAAAAGAACTAATAACAAATATTTAGAAAGTGTGATTTCGTTAAATTTAGGTGATTTGTATTTAACACAAAATCAATATAATAATGGTTTAAAAAATTTAAAACAATCTGAAGAGGTTATTAACAAAGTAAAAAATTATTATTTGTTACATTATCTATATTTATCTAAAGGTATTTATTATGAAAAAAAACACAATAATGTAAAAGCCATAGAAAATTATGAACTCGCAATAAATAAATATGGTAAATATATTGATGGTCATCAGTTAATGCATTCTTATTGGCTTGTTTCGGGTGTTTATGAACATACTAATGATTTTGAAAAAGCAAATTTTTACTTAAATAAACATATAGAATTGAACGATAGTTTAATGAATATAACAAGAATTAAGGAGTTTGAACAATTAAGAACCAAATACGAAGTAGAAAAAAAAGACAACAAAATAATTTTATTAACCAAAGAAAAGCAGCTAGAAAAATCAAAAAAAAATAACATTATTATTGGTGCTTCTGGTGTTTTAGCGATTTTATTACTACTAACTTACTTTTTAAGAAACAAAATAAAAACCCAAAAAATAGTACAAAAAAACAGACAAAAATTATTCACCCAAGAACTAAAAACAAAAAAAGCGCTAAGTTTGATTGAAGGTCAAGAAAACGAACGTAATCGATTAGCAAAAGAATTACATGATGGTTTGGGTGGCCAATTAGCAGGTGTTAAATCTATCATACAAACCATAAGTACCGATAATATACAAGAGAAAACTATAATTGTAAATAAACATTTATCAAGTTCTATTAAAAGTTTACGAAATATTTCACACGATTTAAGTGCTACATTTTTAAAAAATAAAGATTTTGATGTGTTAATTCAGCAATTAATAAAACAGTCTTTTGAGAACAAAACTATTCAAACAGAAATTTCTATATTTCCCTCGCAAAAAATAAATGAGTTGTCAGAACGTTATAAACTAAATATATATAGAGTTTTACAAGAAAGTTTTCAAAATATAATAAAACATGCAAAAGCAAATTTTGTGTCGGTTTCTATACTAATAGACGAAGAAATTAACATGCTTATAGAAGATAATGGCATCGGTTTTAACACCAATATAAAAACCAACGGAATTGGTTTACAAAATATAAAAGACAGAATACAAAGTCTTAACGGAACGCTACATGTTGATAGTGAACTTAATAAAGGCACAACGTTAAATATAAACATCCCTTATAATGATTAAAAATATAGTTATTGTAGACGATCATCAATTGTTTTTAGATGGTATTTGTGCATTATTTAATAAACATGATGATATTAAAGTATTATTGGCGACGACCAATATTAAAGATGCAATTAATTGTATAGATAGTGAAAATCCACATTTGGTAATTACAGATATTTCGATGCCAGAAATGAGTGGTATAGAACTTATTGCATTATTAAAAAAGAAACAACCAAAAATTAAAATAATGGTCTTGAGTATGTTTGCCAACATACAATCTTACAAAGATATTGATGCTTATTTACTAAAAGAAACCAATGAAGAAGAGTTGATTTTTGCTATAAATGAAGTAGTTGAAAAAAACAGAAAGTATCTTAAAATTATTGAAGATAAAGAAGAAAATATTATTTTAAGAGATAACAATGTACTGCTTACTACAAGAGAAAAAGAAATCATTAGATTAATTATAAAAGAACACAATACAACTGCTATTGCCGAAAAATTATTTATAAGTACGCATACAGTCATGACACATCGTAAAAATATATTTTTTAAATTAGAAGTTACTAATATTGCTGGTTTAACTAAAAAAGCATTTCAACTAGGAATCATTTAAAATAGTTAGTGTGTTTTTAAGGTTTTAAATTTACAAACCCTTACAAACACTTTGTTTTATACTTAAAGTATTTAACATTTTATTATTAAAGTAAAACTTTAGATTTTTTTGAAGTAATTATAGTAAATTAAAAAAACCACTTTACAAATTCTTAAGTAATTCAATAGTTTTTGTAGGATCATCCGATTTAAAAACATAAGATCCAGCAACTAAAACATCCGCACCAGCAGATAATAATTTTGCACCTGTTTTATCATTTACGCCACCATCGATTTCAATTAGTGCTTTAGAACCACTTTTTTCTATTAAATCTTTAAGTTGAATTACTTTTTTATAGGTGTTTTCTATAAAACTTTGTCCGCCAAAACCAGGATTAACACTCATTAATAAAACTACATCAATATCACGTATTACATCTTCTAAAACGGAAATTGGTGTATGTGGATTTAAAGCAACTCCTGCTAACATTTCTTCGTCTTTTATTGCCTGAATAGTTCTATGTAAATGTGGGCAAGCTTCATAATGAACCGTTAAAACATCTGCACCAATTTTTTTGAAGTTTTTAATGAACTTGTCTGGATTAACAATCATTAAATGAACATCTAACGTTTTTTTAGCATGTTTTTTTATTGCTGTGATTACTGGCATTCCGTAAGATATGTTTGGTACAAAAACACCATCCATTACATCTATATGAAACCAATCTGCGTTACTGTTGTTTACCATTTCTATATCTCGTTGAAGATTTCCGAAATCTGCTGCTAAGATAGATGGTGCTATTTTATGTTTCATAATTAATGTTTTTTATTAATGTAATGACTTAGAGTCATATATATTTTTCAAAAATACCATAAAAAAACTCGCACAATGTGCGAGTTTTATATTTTATTAAATTACTTATTAACCTAAATAAGTTCTTAATATTTTAGATCTAGAAGTATGTTTTAATCTTCTAATTGCTTTTTCTTTAATTTGTCTAACTCTTTCTCTAGTTAAATCAAACGTTTCGCCAATTTCCTCTAAAGTCATCGGATGTTGTTCGCCTAAACCAAAGTAAAGTAACACTACATCTGCTTCTCTAGGTGTTAGGGTATCTAATGCTCTTAAAATTTCTGTTTTTAGAGATTCGTGCATTAAATTTCTATCAGGAATTGGTGATTCACCAGAACGCAATACATCATATAAATTAGAATCTTCACCTTGAATTAATGGTGCATCCATAGATACATGACGACCAGAATTTTTGATAGATTCTTTTACATCAGAAATAGTCATGTCTAATTCTTTAGCAATTTCTTCTGGTGATGGCGGTCTTTCGTTTTCTTGCTCTAAACGAGCAAACATTTTATTAATTTTGTTAATAGAACCAATTTTATTTAATGGCAATCTAACAATTCTTGATTGTTCTGCCAATGCTTGTAAAATAGATTGTCTAATCCACCAAACTGCATAAGAAATAAATTTAAAACCACGAGTTTCATCAAAACGTCTTGCTGCTTTAATTAAACCTAAATTACCTTCGTTAATTAAATCGGGTAATGTTAAACCTTGGTTTTGATATTGTTTTGCAACAGAAACCACAAAACGCAAATTTGCTTTAACTAAACGATCTAAAGCTCTTTCATCACCTGCTTTTATTCTTTGTGCTAATTCTACTTCAATATCTGCAGTAATTAGATCTACTTTACCTATTTCTTGTAAGTATTTATCTAAGGAAGCGGTTTCACGATTAGTTACTTGTTTTGTAATCTTAAGTTGTCTCATATTCTATTATATTTTGCTTTACATATATTATACGTAAGCATTATAGAAAATGTTACAAAAAAGTAAAATTATTTTAAAGGAAATTGTCTTATTAGCTCAATTCTATCTTTTAATTTTATAATTCGATCTTTTTTTGGCTTAAAAAACAACATGGTTTCTTTTATAGAAGTTTCAGAAATTAATTTTGAAAAACCTATTTGCTCGTTCATAAATGTTTCAAATTTATCACAGGTTTTTTGATCTTCAATTAAATAATATCTTAGAAGTGAATAAGGAGAAATAAGTGTTTTCTGATCTTTCGTTTTGAGAAGGACATTATTATTTAATAATAATAATTCGTTGTGATATAAATTAAAGGTGGTTCTACTAGAATCCGATCTTTGTCCTAAATGCACTTCTTTTTCAATTTTATTAATAGTTTCCATTAAATCATCACAAATTCGCATTGCGTTAGTATAGTTTAATAATTTGGTTTCATAAAAATAAGATATTTGGTTTACAATACTATTTATAATTCCATAATTCCAAATTTCTGTAATTTTAATATTATTATAAGCTTTACCTGCATTTTGTGAAGCAATTAATAATGATGATGGAATAGTGAATTTTTCGAATGAAATATATTTATTTTCTGAATTATTATTTAATATATATAACCAAACATATAATTTAAATTTTGACAATAAATTGTTTTTTAGTGTGTAATATATTGGTAAATCTTTTGCACAATACAAAACCGAAGAGTTTTTATGGTCTTTTAAAAGACTTAAATTTTTTGATAATCTATTAAAATAATTTTTTAAATCTTCCGCAGTATTTATTTCTTTTGTTTTACTAATAATAAATTTATCTTGTTCATCATAATTATATAATTCAATTAGAGAAACATTAAAATGTTTCGACAACTTAATTGCGTCATCTAATGATATTTTAATTTTACAATTTACTCTTCTATATGCTGCATCATAATTAATATCTAGTACTGATGCCACTTCATCTATAAAAGATATGTTTTTATTACACTTGTTCTTTAATGCTTTAAGTAGTTGTTTATCAGTATTTTGCACATCTATACGTTTAAGTTTTGTGAAAAATACAAATAAAAATTCATTAATTTGTGTTTTTTGCAAAAAACCATCTATTTAATTTACATACATTTGTCATCTAAATGAAAAAGAAAAAGTCTTTAAAGTTGTTTTAAAGAAGTAGAAAAACTCTAATTTCCCCCTTAAAATTAGAGTTTTTTGTTGTTTAAAGAATTTTTTAAGTGTAATTATTTGATATATTGTTTTAAATAAATATACATAATACATTAAATAAAAAGGTATTAACCTCAAGGTAAGTCCGAACCCAATAAATGGAATCGACCCAACAAGGGTCGAGGTATTAAACCAATATCCCGCTAAAAAGCGGGATTAGTTCGACTAACTAAAAAATTGAAATAATTTTTTAGAGTCTCACCAATAAAAAAGCATCTCAATTAAATAATTGAGATGCTTTTTGTAAAAAACGAGAATTAAAGATTACTCTTTTCTTGCTGGTCTTTCTAAAAGTGCTTTTCTAGAAACTTTAGGTTTTCTAGTTCTTTTATCTATTCCGAAGTATTTTACTTCAAACTCATCACCCATATTAACAACGTCAGTAACTTTTTCTGTTCTTGCCCATGCTAATTCAGAAATGTGTAATAAGACTTCATTTCCTGGAGCATCTAGATATTCTACAACAGCACCAAAATCTAATAGTTTAATTACTTTTACTTTATAAACTTCGTTTACTGTAGGTTTAAAAGTGATAGAGTCAATCATTGCGATTACCTTATCAATTTTTTCTTGATTTGTACCTTGAATTTCAACTACACCATTTTCATCTTCATCTTCTGTAATTGCAATAACAGTATCTGTATCTTTTTGCATTTGCTGAATTACTTTTCCGCCAGGACCAATAATTGCACCAATAAATTCATTTGCAACAATTACTTGAACCATTTTAGGAGCGTGAGGTTTAACAGTTTCGTTAACCGAAGCAATAGTATCTGTTAATTTACCTAATATATGTAAACGACCATCACGTGCTTGTTCTAAAGCTTTCTCTAAAATTTCATATGATAATCCTTTTACTTTAATATCCATTTGACAAGCAGTAATTCCGTCTGCTGTACCAGTTACTTTAAAGTCCATATCGCCTAAGTGATCTTCATCACCTAAAATATCAGATAAAACGGCATATTTACCAGATTCTGTATCTGTTATTAATCCCATTGCAATACCCGAAACTGGTTTCTTTAAATCAACACCAGCATCCATTAATGCCATTGTACCAGCACAAACTGTTGCCATTGAAGACGAACCGTTAGATTCTAATACTTCAGAAACAACTCTTACTGTATAAGGACAATCTTCAGAAATCATACCTTTTAATGCACGTTGTGCTAAATTACCATGACCAACTTCTCTACGAGATGTACCACGTAATGGTCTTTCTTCACCTGTACAAAATGGAGGAAAGTTATAATGTAAATAGAAACGTTCTTCACCTTCGTAAGTTGGTAAATCAATTCTGTTTGCATCTCTAGAACCACCTAAAGTTACGGTTGCTAATGCTTGTGTTTCACCACGAGTAAATACAGCAGAACCATGAGTTGATGGTAAGTAATCTACTTCACACCAAATATCTCTAATTTCTGTAGTTTTTCTTCCGTCTAAACGAATTCCTTCGTCCATTGTTAAATTACGGATTGCTTCTTTTTGAGAAGCTTTAAAATATCTAGAAACTAATTTTCCTTTTTCTACTAATTCTTCTTCAGTAAATAAAGCTTTTACTTCATCTTTAATTTCAGAGAATTTTTCGCCTCTTTCTTTTTTTGAAGTTCCTAATTTTGCAACAGCATAACATTTATCATAAGCAAAATCATTTACTTTTTTCTGTGTTTCTTCGCAAGTTTCTTGTTGTTCGTATTCTCTAGTTTCTAAAACACGACCTGCTTTTTTTGCTAAGTTTAATTGTGCTTGACATTGTACTTTTATCGCTTCATGTGCAAATTTAATTGCATCTGCCATTTCTTTTTCAGAACATTCATCAAACTCACCTTCTACCATCATAACAGATTCTGCCGAAGCACCAACCATCATGTCCATATCTGCTTTTTCTAAATTTGCTCTACTTGGGTTGATAACAAATTCGCCATCAATTCTTGCAACTCTAACTTCAGAAATTGGATATTCAAAAGGAATGTCTGTTAATGCAATACAAGCCGAAGCTGCTAAACCTGCTAATGAATCTGGCATTACATCTTCATCAGAAGACATTAACTGAATCATTACTTGAGTTCCTGCATGATAATCTTTTGGAAATAATGGTCTTAAAACTCTATCGATTAGACGCATTACTAAAATTTCTTCGTTACTTGGTCTTGCTTCTCTTTTAAAGAAGCCACCTGGATAACGACCAGCAGCAGCAAATTTTTCTCTATAATCTACTGTTAATGGTAAGAAGTTTAATCCTTCTTTTGCTTCGTAAGAAGAAACCACAGTTGCCAATATCATGGTTTTACCTTGTCTTACTACTACTGAACCGTGTGCTTGTTTTGCTAAACGACCAGTTTCAATGGTGATGACTCTACCGTCATCTAATTTAATTTCTTCCGTAAATAATTCTGGAATCATAATTTTTTAATTTTTGTTTGCAGTCTTCAATCTGCAAACTGGTTAAACATTTTTTACTTTAGTTGTGTGTTTAAGTAACCAATGAAGTTTTCTGTTTCTCGCAAAGTCGCAAAACTGCGAAGTTGAAAGGGTTTTTTCGTGAGTTTTGTTTGCCACGAATGCACGAATACATTTCGAGACCTGATTTTTAATTCTAACGTTTTCCACAAAGCAAATTATTAGTGCATTCGTGACAAAACAATAATAAAACAAAAAAGAGGCAATTAGCCTCCCTTTTATTTATTTGAAATTATTTTCTAATTCCTAATTCTTTAATTATTGCACGATAACGTAATACATCTGTTTTAATTAGATAATCTAATAAACTTTTACGTTTCCCTACCAGTTTTACTAATGAACGCTCTGTATTATAATCTTTACGATTATTTTTTAAATGTCCAGATAAGTGATTAATTCTGTGTGTAAATAAAGCAATTTGACATTCTGAAGTACCAGTGTCAGTTGCTGATTTACCGTGCTTTGCGAAAATTTCCGCTTTAATTTCTTTTGTTAAATACATGCTAATATTTATTTAAATGATTTTTATGTATAACCTAATTGTATTAAGGTTTTGAGCGTGCAAATATACTTTATTTTTTTAATCTTACAATAACATGATAAAAGAAAACAGAATACTATGTATATTGTTGTTCTATAAAGGTAAATAGCGTTTCAATTTAAGACATAAAGCGATAAGATTAAATAATTTTGATGCAGATTTTGAACAATACTAATTAAAGTTGTTATCTTTGTAAGGTATAACTCTAAAAAATAAATAATGTCACAAACAGTTGAAGAAGGTAAAACCACAGCAATCATTTCTTATATTACCATTATAGGATTAATTATTGCTTTTGTAATGAATAGTAGTAAAAAGAATTCTTTTGCTTCTTTTCATATCAGACAAATGGTAGGAATAAGCATATTTGCTTTAATTAATAGTTTAGTTATTGGTAGATTTTCAGGTATAGCATCTATGGTAATTGGTGTAGGTTTATTCGTTTTATGGATTATTGCTTTTATTGGCGCAGTTCAAGGACAAGAAAAGAAAATACCTTTATTAGGTGATCAATTTCAAGATTGGTTTAAAAGTATTGGGTAATAACCTAATCACTACAAACAAAAAAGACTTGCAATTTGCAAGTCTTTTTTGTTTGTAATTAAGGTTGTTTTAAAAATATGCATTCTAAAACAAACCGTGAATTTGAGCGTCAATTTTATCGATAATAGTTCCTAAATCTTCTGGTTTATCTACAAAATTAAGATTATTTACATCAATAATAAGTAATTTTCCTTTGTCATATTGGGTAATCCAAGCTTCATAACGTTCGTTTAATCTACTTAAATAATCTATGCTTATGGTGTTTTCGTAATCACGACCTCTTTTGTGAATTTGACCTACTAAAGTCTGAATATCTGCACGCAAATAAATTAATAAATCTGGTGGCGTAACTAGGTTTTCCATTAACTCAAAAAGAGACCTGTAATTTTCAAAATCACGATTGGTCATTAATCCCATAGCGTGAAGATTTGGTGCAAAAATATTTGCATCTTCATAAATGGTGCGATCTTGAATTATTTTTTTGCCTGTTTCTCTTAATTCTAATATCTGACGAAATCGAGAATTTAAAAAATAAATTTGTAAGTTAAAAGACCATCGTTCCATTTGACCATAAAAATCGTCTAAATATGGATTTTCATCTACAGATTCATAATGTGGTTTCCACTTATAATGTTTTGCCAACAATTTAGTTAGTGTGGTTTTTCCTGCTCCGATGTTTCCTGCAATTGCTACGTGCATATTATTATAGATTTTGGATAATTTGATGTCGCTAAAGTACTTATTTTTTACGACTTCTTACCAATAAATACTATTCCGTTGAAAAAAGAAAAAGGTTTTATAAAATGCCTAATTATAAAATTAACTGAAATATTTTATTAAAACAATATCTGTTAATTATTTGATTGTCTATATTATATAAAAAATAAAGTATCATAAAAGTTACTTCTAAACTTAACTGTAAATAAAACTGTTTTTAAACTAGTTATTCAACATCAAATAAATCAGCAGCAATTCCGTCAATAAAAAACAAGCCTTTTTTAGTTGCTATTAATTTATTTTGTCTAATTTCTAAACTTTCATTATTTAAATGTTTTACTGTTTTTTTAAGTAAATATTCTAATTGAGATTCACCAAAATTAGTTTTTATTGCCTCTAAAGAAACTCCATATATAGTTCTTAATCCTATCATTATTGTTTCATTATATAAATCATTTTTAGATAATTTCTCTATTTGACTTGGTAACTTATTTTGTGCCAAGGATTTTATATATTTTGTGTTATTTGATACATTCCAACTTCGTTGTTTACCATTAAAGGAATGTGCGGAAGGTCCAATACCCAAATAATTTTTACCTAACCAATATGCTGTGTTGTGTTTAGAGAAATAATCTTGTTTTCCGAAATTAGAGATTTCATAATGTATAAAGTCATTTGCCTCTAAAGTTTGCTTTAAAACATAAAATTGATTTTGTGCTTTTTCTTCATCTAATGGTTTTATTTTTTTAGACTTAATTTGTTGTGATAGTAATGTTTTATCTTCCACAGTTAAAGCATAACTAGAAATATGATTTATACCTAAATCTATAGTAGTTTGAATGTTTTTTCGCCAATTATCATCGCTTAAAGTTGGCGTTCCGTAGATTAAATCGATGGTAATATTGTCAAAATAACGAATTGCTATAGACAAACTATTTATTGCTTCTTTTGAGTTATGAGCACGCTTCATGAATTTTAAATCTTCATCAAAAAATGATTGAATACCTATACTTAATCGGTTTATTCCTAATTTTTTATATTGTTGAAAGATATTAAGATTTTTTATCTTCTCTTCTTCCTTATTATGAATTGACATTACTAAAGAGTCTGATAAATCATCTGGGTTTGCTTCTAGCGTAATCTCAGGATTATTAATTACTATATAATTATCGTATATCGTCGATATGATGTGTTTAATTTCTTTTATTTCAAGAATGCTTGGTGTTCCACCGCCGAAATAAATAGTTTCAATTGGTTCTAAAATTTCATCTTTTCGGAGTATTAATTCTTTTACAATTGCTTGTATTAAATCTCCTTTCTTGTTTAACGAAGTCGAAAAATGGAAATCGCAATACGAACATGCTTGTTTACAAAATGGTATGTGTATGTATATTCCTGACATTTATTAACTCTTTGGATTTTTACCATATAAGGCATTCAAGTTCATATAAGGTTTGGTTTTAAACATTTTTATCATTAAGACTTAAGTTTATATAGGGTTTGGTATTTAAACTTTTTACCATTTAAGGCATTTAAGTTCATATAAGGTTGGGCGTTTGTCTGTTAATATTTAAATGTTTTGCATTAATAACGTGCTGTAAATGATGTTCACAATGCCAAGCGTAAATTGCAATATTTAATTTTAAGGTAACTATTTCGTTTCCGTCTGGATGAATAAAAGTTCGGTTTAATTGTTTATCTGTCAAACTTTCTAGTAGAAAAATCCATCTTTTATGAGTAAGTGAAAGTAATTCCAAATTTTCTTGAATATCATAAAACAATGTATCTACTAGTTTCGCCCATTCGCTTTCATTATATGGTCTTATTAGTGGATTTTCTTCCGTTAAGGCTAATTTAAATCTAATAATACTATTGGTATGACTATCTAAACAATGACCAACTATTTGTTTAATATTCCAGCCATCTGGTCTGTATTTATAATTTAATTCTACTGTTGATAATGTGGCTATTTCTGTTTTTAATTTATCTGGGAAGGTTTTTATTATGTTAATCCATTTTTTCACCTCTTTTGAAGTGATGTTGGTTGGTTCATTAAATTTACCAATTGGGTATTTTAGTTTTTCCGTGTTCATGATTTAATATAATATTCGCATTTTGAAAAATCTGGATTAAATTTTTTGTTTAAAACTAACCTTGCATAAACCATTACTTCTTAACCCGTTTTTCATTTTGTTTTACAAATGCTGACCAACCAGAATAATTTTTACCAATCGTAATTCTATCTTTATTATAAAAATGACAAACTGCAGCTGCCAAACCATCGGTTGAATCTAGGTTTTTGGGTAGTGTTTTTAAATTTAAAAGACTTTGTAACATTTTAGCAACTTGTTCTTTAGAGGCATTACCATTACCAGTAATTGCCATTTTTATTTTTTTAGGTGCATATTCGGTTATGGCAACTTCTTTTGCTAAACCTGCTGCCATTGCTACACCTTGAGCACGACCTAATTTTAACATAGATTGCACATTTTTACCAAAAAAAGGTGCTTCAATAGCAATTTCATCGGGATGATATTCTTCAATTAATTGTGTGGTTCTTTCAAAGATTTTTTTTAATCTTAAATAATGATCTGGATATTTTTTTAATTGTAATTCATTTAGAATAACAAATTCCATTTTTTTATTGACTACTTTTATAATACCAAAACCCATAATAGTAGTTCCTGGATCAATACCTAATATGATGGTTTCTTTGTTCAAATTATTTTATTGTTTCTTTGTAATATCAAAAGTACAATAAAATGTTTAATCGTTTATTTGTTAATTGGTGTTTATCTCGATTAAGCAAATTCATGAAAACAGGTGAATTAATGAATACATATCGTCAATTTTTATTTTTCCTTATAAAGTTAGCACTTGTTGTTGGTGCTTTTTATTTTATTTATAATAAAACAGTTCATAATTCTTCTATTTCATTAAATGACTTTGTTTTACAATTAGAGCAGACTTTTAAAACCAATTATAAAGCTATTTTAATACTATTAATCTTTACTTTTTTAAATTGGTTTTTTGAAATTTTAAAATGGAAGGTTTTAGTATCTTCTATAAAAAATATTTCTGTTTTAGAAGCTACTAAACAAAGTTTAGGTTCTTTAACAGCGTCATTATTTACACCTAACAGAATTGGGGAATATGGCGCAAAAGCAATGTGTTTTACTAAAAAATATCGAAAAAAAATAGTGCTTTTAAATTTAATTTCTAATATTTCGCAAATGCTAATTACGGTTGTATTTGGTATTGTTGGTTTATTGTTTTTTATCTTAAATTTTGAAGTTAATTTACCCACATTAAAATCAAGAAAACTAGTGTATTATCTACTTATTTTAGTGATAATTTTTTTAATCGGAAAATTCTTTATTTCTAAAAAAATTAGGGGTTTTTATCTAAAAAAAATAATCGCATTTATAAAAAAATTATCTAAAGTTTTAGTTCTAAAAACAATCTTATTTTCGGTTATTAGATATATCTTGTTTTCGCATCAATTTTATTTTTTATTGCAATTATTTGGTGTAGAAACCGATTATTTCACATTAATGTATTTAATTTTTACAATGTATTTAATTGCTTCAATAATACCTAGTTTACCTATGTTTGATTGGCTAATAAAAGGTTCTGTTGCCGTTTTTATATTTGGTTTTGTTGGTGTAAATGAATTGCTTATTGTAAGCATAACAACAATTATGTGGTTGCTTAATTTTGCTTTACCTAGTGTGATTGGTAGTTATTTTGTGATGAGTTTTAAAGTAGAAATTAATGAACTACCTACGAAGCAGAGCCATTGAGGTATCAAAAAAACATAAAATATGCCACGAATGCACGAATTATTTTGGAATGATTTCTTAAAACTGTTAGAATATTCGTGTATTAGTGGCAAAAGATTATTTCGCTACACTCGACATAGAGCGTCTAGGAATTCCTTAGATTAAATTTATTTTTAAACTATTTAGTGAAATTTTACCAACTAGCTCCTGCGCCACCACCACCAGAAGATCCGCCACCAAAACTTCCGCCGCCTGAAAAACCACCACCAAAACTAGAAGAACCAGAACTGCTTTTCGTTATCATTGGTATGGTAATACTTATAATATGTATATAATCACAATTTTTACATTTATGAGTTTCCTCTCTTAAACCAGAATTATATGTTGTTGCGTACGATATAGTATTTGTATATGCTTTATGATATGTTTTATAACTACATTCTGGACATTCTTTATATCGTGAAAATGGTTTTATGTAAGGCAAAATTAAAATATCATCTTCTTCTTTTGTAACCCAAACATCGTAATCTATAGTGTTTAATTCTTCTTCTATAACTTGTCCTCTTTTTAGGAAAAAATCGTCTTCAATTTCATCTTTTAAGAACATTTCTTTACCCGTGATTTTACTAAAACGTTTGTGTTTTCTGTATTTTGATAAACGATATTTTACAAATAATAATCTTAATAAAATGAATGGTAACGGAAATAAGATCATATAAATCCAATGTTTTATTTCAAATAAATCTTGGTATTTGTCGTAAAAATCTTCTTTATTCTTATTAATCTGTTTTGTATTTGAAAAATAATAAAACAGCACAAAAATCATCGCTATTAAGTAGGCAAATAAAACATACCATAACGGATTTGTTTCTTCTAGATAATTTACACTTACACCATCATCATAAATTTCGTTTATTGCTTCTGGTTTACTTAATATTTGTTTAATTTTAGTAATTCCTGAAATTAATCCTTTACCAAAATTTCCTTTTTTAAAATGTGGTACTAATTCTTGAGATGCAATTCTGTAACACATTGCATCTGTTAATATTGCTTCTAAACCATAACCTGTTTCAAATTCGGTTCTTCGCTGATCCATAATGGTTAAAATTAACAAACCATTGTCTTTTTTTGCTTTACCAATTTTCCATTTTTCAAATAGTTCAACAGCAAACATTTTTGGCACTTCTGTACCAATACTTGGCAAAATAACAATG
>JAMONN010000019.1 GCA_027065775.1 Flavobacteriaceae bacterium
TAACTTCACACTTTTTCCATTCACACAACATCTTTATATCGTGCTCAACTAAACTTTTTATCTCGCCTTTTAATATTCGTAAACGATATTTTGGAACCCAAACAATATGATAATCACATTTATATATTACATGTGATAACTTTCTATATTTACTCATAGTTGCAAAGATAGGCAAAGCCCTCAGAACATGACCACCTGCAAAGCAGGTGGTTTTTTAAGTTGAAATAAAATTACTCGTTGTATCGTTCCAACCAATAATTACAATATGATTTTTATATTTTACACGCATAAGTCCTTGTTTTCGTTTTTTACTAATTTGATGAGCTATATATTCTGAAATGGCAATTAAAACAGTACCAATCCATATTAAATAAGATGAGAATGAAAGCATTAATTTACCAACTGTTGATAATGGGAAAATACCACTATCATTACCTGTTAAATTTCTAATTAACAACCAAAAATGCAAATCTTTATTAGATAGATTTAATAACTGACTTTTTATGCCTATATTTTTATAAAAAACACTTTCTGAAATAATTAAACTTTGAATACTTAAAAAATACAAACCACATAAAATTAATAAACCTAAAAAAATATGCTTAAAACGAATCCATAAATACAAATAATTTATTTTAGGAAGCACTTTTTTTGTTGTTAAAAATCGAACTAATAAAAACAATAAAAGTAAAAAGAAAAATATGACTACATTCCTAAAGGTGTTGTTCTGAACATATCCTATTTCTTCAATCAAAGCAGTATGCATTGGGATGCCTTCTAAATATTTATTTTTCCAATCTTTATTGTTTTCAAATAAAGATATGCTTCTAATAATCATATTATTAATGTCAGATTTATTAGCGGTATCACAAAGAGTAAAAACTAATTTATTAGCATTTTTTAATTGTTGAACTTTATTTTTATCGCCAATTAAAAAAGTCCAACTACCTAAAGTATATTGTTCATTATTAGTATTTAGATTTGTACCAAATAAATTTGGTATTCTATTTTCTATTAGATTAACATCTTGTTTATTAAAATAAACTAAATCTACATTATTTAGATTTTCAATTTCTTTAATTGGTAATGAAAAACTTACAATATAGTCCAATTTTCCATCTTTAAATTCTGAAATTAAATCTTTATAGCTTGCGAATTTTTCTTCTAAATTTGAAGTATTTAGACTTAGGTATTTTGTAACAAATTGAAATAATTTATACGTATAACCTGTTTTACTAGTAAAACCAATTGTTATTTTATTGTTTATTAAAGAATCTTTTAAACTATTAATATTTACAGGTATTTTAACATGTGAATATATTAATAGTTTTTCTTCAAAAAGAGGAGCAATAACTTCTATGTTGTTAATTCCGTTGGTTTCATCATACAGACTATTTAGTAAAACATTTCTTTGTACTATGGCAAAATCGGCAAAATTATTTTTTAGTAATTCTAAATTATCTAAAGAACCATCGGTTTCTATTGATGTAAAATTAGCATCAATATTAGCATTATATTGATTTGCAATAAATGAACCTACCTTAATATAATTACCGCCTCTACTACCAGATGCAATTATATATTGGTCTTTAGATTGTGTGAAACAAGATAAAACGGAAATTAAAAAAGCAAAAATTAGAAAAATTAATTTTTTTAAAGGCTTCATTTTATTGAAATTTTTGCTGAAAATAATCATTTAAATACTTAATATCTATAAGAATTTGAAAAAATAGGGAAAACTTCCTTAAATTAGCGACTTCAAATTTAAAAATAAAACATGGCACATCTAACCGATATCGAAATAGCGCAAGCAACCGAAATGCAACACATTAAAGAAGTTGCAAAAAAAATAAATATAACCGAAGATGATTTAGAATACTACGGAAAATACAAAGCAAAATTACCGTTACATCTAATAGATGAAGAAAAAATAAAAAAAAATAACCTAATTTTAGTAACTGCCTTAACACCAACGCCTGCAGGCGAAGGAAAAACAACAGTTTCCATCGGTTTAACCGAAGGTTTAAATAAAATAGGCAAACAAACTACGGTTGTTTTAAGAGAACCTTCTTTAGGACCAGTTTTTGGTATAAAAGGTGGCGCTGCCGGTGGCGGTTATTCACAAGTTGTACCAATGGAAGATATTAACTTACATTTTACAGGTGATTTTAATGCCGTTGAAAAAGCCAATAATTTATTATCTGCTTTAATTGATAATAATCTACAAAGTAAAACAAAAAATTTAGGTCTTGACGGAAGAACAATTGCTTGGAAACGTGTTATTGATATGAATGACAGAGCATTGCGAGATATTACCATTGGTCTTGGCGGAACTGCAAACGGCATACCAAGACAAGACGGTTTTAATATTACGCCAGCATCCGAAGTAATGGCAATACTTTGTATGGCGGAAGATTTTAAAGATTTAAAACAACGTTTAGGTGATATTTTTATCGGATTTACATTCGATAAAAAAGCAATTTTTGCTCGTGATTTAAAAGCCGAAAACGCTATGGCAATTTTATTAAAAGACGCTATTAAACCTAATCTAGTACAAACTTTAGAAAAAAATCCTGCAATAATTCACGGTGGACCATTTGCAAATATCGCTCAAGGAACAAATACAATAATTGCTACAAAAATGGGATTATCTTTATCCAATTACGTAGTAACCGAAGCAGGTTTTGGAGCAGATTTAGGTGCTGAAAAATTCTTAGATATAAAATGTCAATCTGCTGGTTTAAATCCGAAATGTGTGGTTTTAGTCAATACAATTAGAGCGTTACGTCATCATGGTGGTGCACCAAAAGAAGAATATAACACACCAAATTTAGAACGTGTTAAAAACGGATTTGCAAACGTAGAAAAACACATCGAAAACATTCGGAAATTTAATATTGAACCTGTTGTTGCAATTAATTCTTTTATAAATGATAGCGATGAAGAAGTTAGTTTTATTAAAGAGCGTTGTGCCGAATTAGGCGTGCAAGCAGTTTTATCTGAAGGTTGGGCAAAAGGAGGAAACGGAACACAAGAATTAGCAAAAGCAGTAGTAAATGTAGTAGAAAACAAAGCAACACAGTTTAAACCAATCTACACTTTTGATATGCCTGTTAAGGAAAAAATTGAAACTATTGCTCGTGAAATTTATGGTGCTGATGGCGTAGATTTTGACAGAAAAGCAATCTTAAATCTAAAACGAGTAGATCGTTTAGGGTTTAATGATTTTGCAATTTGTATGGCAAAAACACAAAAATCTTTTTCAGATAATGACAAATTAATTGGTAGGCCAACAGGATTTAGAGTAACTGTAAGAGAAATAGAAATTGCTGCAGGCGCACGTTTTTTAATTCCGATTTTAGGAAAAATGATGCGTATGCCAGGATTACCAGCAACTCCAGCAAGTGAAGGAATGTCTATTGATGATAATGGTGTTATTTCTGGGTTGTCTTAGGGTTTCCACGCAAAGGCGCGAAATTAAAAAAATGTAAAGTCCGCAAAGGTTTTAAATCTGCGGACTTTGTTTTTTAACGATTTAATCATTAAAAGTTACACTTAATATACCTCTTAAATCTCCATCTTTAAAGCCTGTTGCTTTATCGTTTGGATATAATGATTTAATAATACTATCTGTTTGTTTAGACACATTACCATGACATGCTAAACATTTATTATTAAGTTTCATTGGTGCATAAAAATGAACTTTTCCATTCTGACCTTTTTTAACAATTGGTTTTATTTTTTCACCTTTAGAGATAGATGCTAAATATTGTTTTAAGATACTTTCTTCTTCTAAATTAGGTTTGTTATTCTGGTTTCTTAATTTATGTGATGTTCTTTTAATGGTGACATTGTGTGTTCTAGACAACTCTTTCGTTAACGGAATTGCCGCAACATTACAAAACGGCAATGCTTTTTTGACGCCACCAGATTTCATTTGTTGCATTAAACTACCACCTAATTTTGTTAAAACCGCTTGTCCTATTTCTTTACCTTTTATAGTATGCACTTTTATTTCCTTATCGGATAAAGAGTCTGATTTACAACTAACTTGTAATACAATTAAAAGTATTAAACCAATATATGTTTTCATTATTCTGTTTTATTTCCTGCTTTTTCCCAACCTTTAATTCCGCCATTAAGATTATATACTTTATAACCAGCGTTTTTTAATTTACTTGCTGCTTTCATAGATCTAACACCAGATCGACAATATACATATACTGGTTTTGACTTATCTAAAACACTTGCTTGCTGTACAAAATCATTGTCATAAATATTAATATTTTTCGCATTAGGAATATGACTGTCTTTATATTCTTTTGGCGTTCTAACATCAATTAATTGAACGGTTTTGCCATTAATATTTGCTTTAAAATCTGATGTGTTTGTTCTTATTATTGCTGGTGTTAATGAGTTGTTTTGTACTTCTGTTACAGTTTCAACTGGTTTAACAATCTCTTCTTTAATAATAGTTACTGCTTCTGTAGTGTTTTCAGCAACTTCTTTTACTTTGGTTGTTGTTTCGGTTATTATTTTCTTTACAACATTTGTGTTTTCGGTTACTTTATCGGCAACTTCTTTGATAATAGTAGCTTCAACTTTATCTTTTTTAATAATATGATCCTCTTTTTTATCTTCTAATTTTGTCTGAACATCAATTTCTTCCGTGACAACGGTTTTAAAACCACTTTGTTTCCAACCAGAAATTCCACCTTTCATATCATAGACTTTAAAACCTTCTTTTTCTAATAATGCAGCCGAATTTCCAGAGCGATGGCCACTATGACAATACACATAAACAGGTTTAGATTTATCTAATTTTGCTAGTGCATTTTTTACAAAATTTTTGTCTTTATAATTAATTAATGTTGCGTTTTCTAAATGTGCATCTTTATATTCGCCAGGAGTTCTAACGTCTATTAATTGAACATTTTTTCCTTCTATTTTAGATTTAAAATCTGTGTTAGCAATGTGTTCAACTTTTTGTTTGTTTTTAATTGTATTTTTTTCTTTTTTACAACTTGTTAATCCTATAGATATAGCGATTAGTATTATTAATACTTTTTTCATTTTTTATATTTTTAGTTAGTAATAAAAAAGAGTATGTCAATATCGACATACTCTTTTATAAAATAATTATTCGTTATTTTAATTTATGAAAATGTTGTTGGACAAATAAAATCTGTCATTGGCATATCCGTTTCTTGCATTGCTTTAAAACCTCCACGAACATCTGTTACATTTTTTACACCATTTGCCATAAATATGGATGCTGCTATTAAAGAACGATAACCGCTTGCACAATGTACGTAATATGCTTTATTTGTGTCGATTTCAGAGAAATTAGCATGAATTGTATCTAGTGGAAAATTATCAACTCCTACTGCATGCTCAGATCTATATTCTGTGTCTTTTCTAACATCTGTTGGTTTTTCCATTTCGCCTTTTGCTAAAGCATCTCCAAATTCTTGTGCTGACATAGAACCTATTTTATCAAAGTCTAAACCTGCTTTTTTCCAAGCGTCCATTCCACCTTTTAAATAACCAGCAGTATTGTCATAACCAACTCTAGAAAAACGAGTTGCAACTTCTTGTACTTTATCTTCGTCTGCTATAAAAATGATTTTTTGTTGAATGTTAGTAACTAAAGCACCAACCCAAGGAGCAAAAGAACCATCGATGCCAATAAACCAAGCGCCAGGAACTGTTCCTTGCTCTGTATAATCTTCTTTTGAACGTGTGTCTATTACTAAAACATCTTTTTGTTCGCTCATTTCTTTAAATGTAACTGCGTCTAAAGCAGTTGTTCCTGCACTTAAAACATCATCAATACTAGTATTGATAGATTTATTCATTCTAACATTGTTTGGAAAATATTGCGGTGGTGTTTTTAAACCAGCAGTTACTTCTTGAATAAACTCTTCTTTAGTCATGTCTGCACGTAATGCATAGTTTGTTTTCTTTTGGTTTTCTAAAGTATCAAAAGTTTCTGAACTCATGTTTTTACCACATGCTGATCCAGCACCATGATTTGGGTATACAATAATATCATCTGGTAAAGTCATGATTTTATTACGTAAAGAATCGAATAAATGACCTGCTAAATCTGCTTGAGTTAAATCTGATTTTACTGCCAAATCTGGACGACCAACATCACCAATAAATAAACAATCTCCTGTTAAAACATATGGTGTACTACCGTCTTTTTCTGTAATTAAATAAGAAGAAGATTCCATAGTATGTCCTGGAGTATGTAATAACGTAATTTTACCATCACCTAAAGGGAAAACTTCACCATCAGTACCAACATGAAAATCATATTCTGCAGTTGCATTTGGTCCAAAAACTATTTTAGCACCTGTTTTTTGTGCTAAATCATATTGACCAGAAACAAAATCTGCATGAAAATGCGTTAAAAATATATATTTAATAGTTGCATTATCTGCCGCTGCCATATCTATATATGGTTGAGTCTCTCTTAAAGGGTCAACGATTGCTGCTTCTCCATTAGACTCAATGTAATATGCCATTTCTGCAAGGCATCCTGTAAATATTTGTTCAACTTTCATATCTGTTTGATTTTATTGTGTTTATATTTTATTTTTCTTAGTCGTACAAAAGTAAATGAATTTACAGTTGCTATTTGTAACACTTGTTACGGTTGTTAGTACTTTAAATACATATTGGAAATTAATACGTTTGTTTAAAATGTTTAATACTATACACCTGTATAATATCATCTTTAACATTAAAATGAATTGAAAACGGAAAAATTTTTAAATTTGCAATTCGCATTTGCTTATATTTAATTGGATGGTGCATAGGGTATTTTTTGATGTAATTAATTTTACTCCAAAATTCTGAATGTAATTTATCTGCCAAACCAATGGATATTTTATTATAATGCTGTATTTTATCATTAAAATCTAACAATACACTTTCCTCAAATTTTATTTTATATTTCATTTATGAATAAGTCTTCTCTTAAATTCTTCTTCACTAATAAAATTTAATTCTCCTCTTTCTTCTTTTACTAACATTTCATCCATCATTGTTTTATACTCATCAGTCAACTCATAATCATCGGCTTTTTCTTTTAAGATAAATTCCATATAATTTTTAAGTTTTCTGCCTTGTCTTTCTGCTTGAAATTCTAATATCGCAATAGTTTCTTCGTCTAATAAAACTTCTTTCCTTTTTTTTGTTTTAATCATAATTGTATAATTTTACGGTAAATATACGTATAATTTACGAGAAAAATAAATTTTACAGAAAAACTTGGGTCATCTAGGTATCGAAAAAAAATGCCACCAATATTCGTGTATTGGTGGCATTTTTTCACACAGCATAATGTTACTCGACGTAGAACGTAGGAGAATTCTTTAGATTAATTAGTCTGTTTAATAAATTTATTAAACTTATGTTCTGTAGGCTCATTTTTACATTGTTGTTCGTAACAATCAACCGCTTCTTGAATACTCATAAAAAAATGATTATAATCTAGTTTTGTGGTAACGCCACCTTTTTCCATAGCATCACGAACAGGACCTTTCATGCCTGAAAAAACCATTTCAATTCCTTTTACTTTATATGTGTCAATCACATCTTTTAAAGCATGAACTCCAGAACTGTCTAAGTTATTCATACTTTCGCCATCAATGATAATTAGTTTTAATTTATCGCCTTTTTCATCGGCTAATTCTTCCAATTTATCTTTAAAATAAGTCGTATTTGCAAAATATAATTGTGCATCAAATCGTACGATTAAAATATCATCATCTAACTCCACATCATCACCAAAACGTTTAATATTTCTGTAAAAATGCGTGCCATGAATATTTGCTAAAACAGCAACATGTGGTCTTGTAGTTTTTAAAATAACCATTGCTAAAGATAAGATTACTCCTAAACCTATTCCTTTTTCAATACCTATAGTTAAGGTTGCGATAAATGTAATAACTAGTAAGAAAAAATCGGTACGGTTACTTTTCCATAAATGGATTACTTCTTTATAATCTATCAACCCAAAAACGGCAACCATAATTACCGATGCTAATATTGCTTTTGGTAAATTATAAAAATAAGGTGTTAAAAACAATAAAGTAATCACAATTAATAACGCACTAATAATAGCTGCTAAACTTGATTTTGCTCCTGCTTGATCGTTAACTGCTGTTCTTGAAAATCCACCAGTTGTAGGATAACTTTGAAAAAACGAACCAACTACATTTGCTAAACCTAAACCTATTAATTCTTGATTTGGTAAAACTTTATAATCTCTATGTTTTGATTGAATTGCTTTTGCCACAGCAATACTCTCCATAAAACTAACTAACGCTATAGTAATTGCCATTGGTAATAAACTATTCATTAGTGTTAAGTTCATTTCTGGAATACCAAAACTTGGTAACATATTTGGAATATCACCAACAATATTTACGGTATTTTCACCTGTATTTAATCCTAAAAAAGTAACGGCAAGAATACCAAATATTACTGCAAATAATTGACTTGGTAATGACTTATTAAGTTTTTTTACTACTAAAATTAATATAATTCCGATGACTCCAATTCCGAAAGAAATCCAATTTATCTCATCAAATTTATCATAAGCATTCATCAATATTTCATTTATATGATGTGAACGAGGAATCTTTATACCTAATAAACTTTTTAACTGACTTAAACCGATAATTAAAGCTGCTGCGGATGTAAAACCACTTACCACAGGATGTGATAAAAAATTTACTAAAAATCCTAATCTAAAAAGACCTAATAAAAATTGAATTGCACCAACCATAAATGCTAATAAAATAGCATACATAATATATTGTTCGGTCGATAAACCTGTAAACGAACCAATTGCAGTTGCCGTTAATAAAGAAACCATTGCAACTGGACCAACAGCAAGTTGTCTTGAGGTACCAAATATTGCATAAATTAATAACGGAATTATAGATGCATATAAACCATAAACTGCCGGTAAACCTGCAATACTTGCATATGCCATACCTTGTGGAATTAGCATTACACCAACGGTTAAACCAGCACCTAAATCGCCTTTAATCCAGTCTTTTTTATAGTTTGGTAGCCAATCTAGTATTGGGAAAATAGATTTTATATTCATTTGTGTTTTTAGTTTGTAACGTTTTGCAAAAGTACTTACAAAGTATTGTTTTTTGTGTAATCTAAGTTACTGAAATTATTGCTGTCCTATATAAAGGCATATAACCGCTTCGCTTCAAGACATAAGACTAATTGTAACTAACCAAAACTTACGCATTAAAAAATAATTCCCTTTTTTTAAATAAGGTCATTTAATAAATATTCATTATCTCTTTATTTTATTAGGTTTAATTGTTTATCTATAATTTTTATCGGACAATAGTATACTGAAATAGTTTTAGTAAATTATAACATAAAACAACTAAGTAAAATATATACAAATGTTTTATTCCGTTACAAATTTATAACCAACGCCTTTTACAGTTTTAAAATAATTATCACCAATTTTTTTTCTTAGTTTTCTAATATGTACATCTATTGTTCGATTACCAACAACTACATCACTTCCCCAAACAGTACTCATTATATCTTCTCTTATGATTACTTTATTGACATTTGATGCTAAAAAATAAAGTAATTCAAATTCTTTTCTTGGTAAGATAATTTTTTCATCACCATTCATTACAAAATAAGCATCTTTATCTATCACTAAATTTGCAATATGTATTATGTTTTTAGTCTTTTTATTAGTTACTAAATGTCTTCTTAACAATGCTTTTACCTTACTAACTAAAATTTTTGGCCTAACAGGTTTTGTAATATAATCATCTGCTCCTGCTTCAAAACCAGCAATTTGCGAGTAATCTTCACTTCTTGCTGTAAAAAAAGCAATAATAACATCTTCTAATTTTTCAATTTCTCTAATTCTAGTGCAAGTTTCAATGCCATCCATCTTAGGCATCATTATATCTAAAATTATAAGATGTGGTTTTATTTTCTCTGCCTTTTTGATTGCTTGAATTCCGTTAGTAGCAGTAAAAATTTGAAATCCTTCATTTTTAAGATTGTAACCAACAATTTCTAAAATATCGGGTTCATCATCTACTAAAAGGATTTTAATTTCTTTTTTTTTCATTGTTACAAATTATTTTCGCAAAGTCGCAAAATTTTTATAATGTACATTACAAAGTTAATCATTTAAAATGGTAAATTAAAAATTTACAGATTTAGCCAAATAAAAAAATCCTGACAAATAGAAATTTATCAGGATTTTACACTAAAATTTAGTTAATTATTTTTTTAATAAATCTCTAATCTCCGTTAATAAATCTTCTTGAGATGGTCCTGCTGGCGCAGCTTCTTCTTCTTTCTTTTTCATTTTGTTGTATGCTTTAATCATCATAAACATTACGAAACCAACTATAATTAAATTGATAATTGCATCAATCCAAGCACCATATAAAATAGCATTCATAGGTATTGTCACTTTTCCTGTAGCATCTACAACTGCTTCCGACAGCACATACATTTTATCTTTAAAACTAACGCCACCAGTAAACATACCAACAACTGGCATTATAATATTACTAACAAAGCCTTTTACAACTTCTCCAATTGCTCCAGCCATAATAACTGCAACTGCAAATTCAATAACGTTTCCGCCTGTAATAAACTCTTTAAATTCTTTTAACATGATTTTTAATTTTTTAATAGTTAATTATTACAAAGATACTTTTTTTTAATTTATTTAGACAACAAGTCGTTTTACACGTTGTGAAATCATGGTTAATAATTCATAAGGTATGGTATTGATTTTTTTTGCCATTTCAATAATTTTTTCTTGAGAATTAAATACAATTACTTCATCGCCTTCTTTACAATTTATATCAGTCACATCTACCATTAACATGTCCATACAAACATTACCTATTATAAATGCTTTTTTATTTTGAATAGTTACATAACCTATTTCTTTGCCTAATTGCCTACTAATTCCGTCTGCATGACCTATTGGTATGGTTGCTGTTTTTGTAGTGTTTTCGGTTTTATATGCACGGTTATAACCAATGGTTTCTCCTTTTTCAACAATATGAATTTGTGAGATGACACTTTTTAAGGTTAATACATTTTTTAATTTTCTTGTGATTTTCTCTTCATTTGCAAAACCATATAAACCAATACCTAATCTTACCATATCAAATTGTGCTTTTGGGTAATTTACAATTCCTGAGGTATTTAATAAATGAAATAATGGTTTTACTTCAAATGCTTGTTCAAAACTTTTTTTGATTTTTTTAAAGGAAGTAATTTGTTGTTCCGTAAATATTTTTTCATTTAAATCTTCGGATGCTGACAAGTGTGAAAAAACGGATTTTAATTGAATTGAATTACTATTTTTAACATGCAAAATAACTTCCGAGACATCGTTAAGTTTAAAACCTAACCTATTTAAACCTGTATTAAATTTAAGGTGAATTGGATGTTTTTCTAAACCTAGTTTTTCAACAGTTTTAGTGAATTTTTGTAATGTTTTGAAACTATATAAATTTGGTTCTAAACATTTTTCTATAAGTAATTCGAAATTCTGGATTTGAGGATGTAAAACTAAAATTGGTAAATGTATTCCTGCATTTCTAAGCGCAATTCCTTCTTCTGTATATGCAACAGCGAGATAATCTACTTTTTGATTTTGTGAAATTTTAGAGATAATTTTAGCATCGCTTCCGTAAGCAAATGCTTTAACAACTACTAAAATTTTAGTTTTTTTATCTAATTTATTTTTGAAATAAGCCAAATTATGTAGTATGGCTTTTTTATTTATTTCTAAAATTGTAGCATTACTTTTCAAACTCCGTTTTTTTTATCTAAAATTATATTTTCAGAAGTGTTTTTTGCATTTCTAAGCGTTTCTGTTCTTTTTGAATTTAACACTTCTAAATTTTGTTTTTCTAATAATTTTTCTTCTGCTTGTTTGCGGATTGCTTCATAATAAGCACATCTACTTAATGGTTCGTATTCTTGTGTTTCGCCTAAAACAACTAAATTATCATTATTAATAGTTCGGTGACTATAATGTGCTAGATTACCAGTTCGTGTACAAACTGCATGCACCTTAGTAACATATTCGGCAGTTGCCATTAAATTTGGCATTGGACCAAACGGATTACCTTGAAAATCCATATCTAAACCTGCAACAATTACTCTAACACCTCTATTTGCTAAATCGTTACAAACCGCAACAATACCATCATCAAAAAACTGTGCTTCGTCAATACCAACAACTTCCACATCGCTTGCTAAAATTCTTATATTTTCTGATGAAGGAACTGGTGTAGATCTAATTTTATTATCATTGTGCGATACAACCATTTCTTCATCATAACGTGTATCAATAGAAGGTTTAAAAATTTCTACTTTTTGCTTTGCAAACTGAGCACGTTTTAACCTACGGATTAATTCTTCGGTTTTTCCTGAAAACATAGAACCACATATTACCTCTATCCATCCAAATTGTTTTGTGTGATTTACTGTATTTTCAAGAAACATTTAGTACTTTTAGGTCTTATTAATAAATTGATTATTTTTGTAGAACAAATCTATTAAAAAATAACAATTAATTTTAAATTTTAAATAGCAACTTATGCACAAAAGAATAGAAGCTGAATTAATTAGTCTTGCACACCAAATCCTTCAAATGAAAGATAAAAATGATGTGATAAAACTTAAAAACAAAGCTGCGGCAATACATGAAAAACTAGCTGTTTTAGAATTTGTTGATAATTATTTTTTCACTACTCCTAATGCTTCGGAAGATAAATCAGAACTAAAAACTATTGTTGAAAATATTGAAGTTAAAGAAGAAACAAAAGTTATTACTAACAAAGTTATTGCAGAAAAAGAACCAATAATTGAAGAAATAACGGAGCAAAAAGAAGAAATTAAAACCGAATTACCTAAAATTTTAGAAGACTTAGAAAAGAAAAATGCAGAAATTCTAAAAGCAGAAGCAGATGAAATTATTAATAAGATAGTTGAACAAGACGAAAGGTTTTTTAAGAATGATGTAAAAGATGTTGCACCAAATTCTTTAGCAAATAATGAAGAATTTAAGGATTCCATACCTGCAGATGTCGCTGCAAATTTATTTGAGAAAGCAGAAAAAATGGTGAAAAAGCAAGAACCAAAATCGGTTATTGAAAAACCAACTCCAGAACCTATTAAACAAGAAATAAAAGCAAATGTTGCTACTAAAATTGAGCAACCTGTTATATCAAAACCTAAACAAGAAACTAAAACATCTTTAAACGATCGCATTTTTAAAAATAAATTACAAATAGGTTTAAATGACCGTATTGCTTTTGTAAAACATTTATTTAATTTTAGTCAAGAAGATTTTAACCGTGTTTTATCTCAATTAAATACTTTTGAATCTGAAATTACAGCAAAAGATTTTTTAAACAATCAAGTAAAACCTGATTATAATTGGTCTGGTAAAGAAGAGTATGAAGATCGCTTAGTTGCATTAATTGAACGTAAGTTTATGTAATTACAAAATGCAATCAAAACCTACTTCGCTAACCAAACTTGCCTTAAAAAAGTTCACTAAAAACAAAGTAGGCTTGTTTAGCTTTTACTATATTTTAATTTGTGGTTTTATTGCCGTTTTTGCTTATGCATTAGCGCCAGATAATTCGCCAAACGGACAAATTCAACATATTGAAATTAATACCAAACAACCTTTTTTTAAGGTAAAACTACTTAAAGAAATTCGTGAAAAAAAAGTGTCTCAAAATTATGTGAACAAACTATTTTTCGGGAATAAAAATTACGCCTTAGAAACACCTATAAATAATAGTGTAATTAATGGCGATTCTATCACTGTTAATTTATATAGCGAACTAACTAATAAATCTGATTTCACCAAACAAAAATCTTTTTACAACTTAAAAAATAAATACAAAATTTCTGACAAAACCTTTTATTTAGGAACCGATAAATATGGTAGAGATTATTTAAGTAGAATGTTAATTGGTACAAGAATTTCGTTTTTTATTGGTTTTATTGCTGTTTTTATTTCGTTATTAATTGGTATTTCCATTGGTTCTGTTGCAGGTTATTTTGGTGGAAAAGTAGATGCTTTTGTGATGTGGTTAATTAACGTAACTTGGTCTATACCAACACTTTTAATGGTTATTGCAATTATTTTAGCATTAGGTAAAGGTTATTGGCAAGTTTTTATTGCGGTTGGTTTAACTATGTGGGTTGAAGTTGCCAGAGTTGTTCGTGGTCAAATAATAAGTGCCAAACAAGAACAATATGTTGAAGCTGCAAATGCCTTAGGTTTTTCTGATTTTAGAATTATTACCAAACATATTTTACCAAATATAATGGCACCAGTTATTGTGATTTCTGCTGCAAATTTTGCTGCCGCTATTTTAATTGAAAGCGGTCTTAGTTTTTTAGGAATTGGCGCGCAACCACCAACACCATCTTGGGGCGCAATGATTAAAGATCATTATAATTACATTATTTTAGGTAAAGCGTATTTAGCAGTAATACCAGGTTTAGCAATTATGAGTTTAGTAATGGCATTTATGCTAATTGGTAATGCTTTGCGTGATGCTTTGGATGTTAAAGGATAATTTTTTCACGCAGAACTCGCAGATTTCGCAGAGTTTGATGTTATTACCTTTGTCAAAGTTTAAAACTTTGACAAAGATATAAATGCTTAGAGTATGTTATTTTATTTATGGTTGATTCATAATTTAGTACTTATAGTAATCTCAGTAAAAGTTACTCCATTGACAGTGTATACATTTTTTAACTTAAGAGATGTGGAATTAAGTTCCATTATTTCATAGATATCATCATCGCTTGATGTTTCATGAACTGTTAAAACATTGCCAACTATGGAATATGGGTTTTGTTCCGTAACACTTCCAATAACAACTACACATCCTTCATCGTTATCATAATCAAAATAATTAATGAATTCATAGGTAGCGCTAGTAAAGATGCGTCTATTAAAACAAGTTTGTGTTGAAGAAATCATTTCTATTTCATTAACTGAAAATGAAATTGTTTCCCAAGAACCAATTATTTTAGATTCAAAATTTTCAAGATTTGTTTGTTCTTCATTTTCATTACAAGAAATAGAACTCATAATAATAAATATAAAGAAAAGTAAGTTTTTTAGAGGTTTCATAAGTTTTTTAATTTAGAAGTTATTTATTTGAAGTAAATTTAGGATATAATAACTTTATTTGTAAATAAACTCTCAAAAATATTTAATGCATATTTACTAGCAATTTGCTTTGCAAAAAGCGGAAAATCTATATGGGAATTATCATTTGCTTTATCGGATATAATTCTTAGTATAGAAAACGGAATTTTATATTCATAACAAACTTGTGCAACTGCTGCACCTTCCATTTCGGTACATAAAACATTTGGTAGATTTTTGCTTATAAAACTTGTTTGTGTTTTTTTACTTATAAATTGATCGCCACTTGCAATATCACCAACAAATACTTTTGGGTCTTTAATATGAAACGTTTTCGCTTCTTTTTCTGAAATTACCGAAGTGAAATTAGAAATAAATAAATTACTCGCTTTTGTCAATGCTTCCCTTTTAAGGCTATTAGTTTCAAAAAAAGTTTTGTTTAATAACGGAATTTCAAATGCATTATATAAAGGTGATGCATTCATGTCATGCTGTACTAATTTTTTGCCAATAACAATGTCACCAATATTTAAATTAGGATCAATAGCGCCAGCAACACCTGTAAAAATAAGTTCTTTTAAATCAAAATCGTTTATTAATTGTGTTGCTGTGGTTGCCGAAGCAACTTTTCCCCAACGAGAGAAAACCAAAACTACTTTTTTACCAAAAAGTGTTCCTTGATAATAATCTCTTTTACCTTTTTTGGATTTTATTGGATTTTCTAATTGATTAAATAATGCTTGAATCTCTTCTTGCATTGCACTCATAATTCCTATCATGATTACTTAGATAAGTCTTTAAAAAACTGATATAATAATCTAACTCCAGCACCTGTACCACCTTTACCATTATAGTTATCGGTTGCATGTAAATAACCGTTACTTAGGTCAATATGTATGTACGGAAATTTCGCAAAATGTTCTAAAAATTTACCAGCAGTTATCATTCCTGCGTTTGCGCCACCAAGATTTTTAAGATCAGCAATATCTGATTTTATTTCTTCTTTCCATTCATCCCAAAAAGGAAAACGCACAACTCTATCGTGCATTTTTTGACCTGCTTGTTCTAATTGATTCATGTATTTTTCTTCGGCATTACCCATAAAAACAGCGGTTTTTACGCCAACTGCTCTTACCGCTGCGCCAGTTAAAGTTGCTGCATCTATAATTAATTCAGGTTTGAATTTATTTGCATAAGCAATCGCATCTGCTAGAACCATTCTTCCTTCGGCATCTGTATTTAAAACCTCTACAGTTGTGCCATCAAACATCGTAATTACATCGCCTGGTGCGTAAGCATTTTTGCCTGGTCGGTTATCGGTTGCAGGAATTAATCCGATGATATGAACTGGTAATTTATTTAATGCAATAGCATGAATAGCACCAGTCATACATGCTGCGCCACCCATATCGCATTTCATAAAATCCATTGAATTTGCGGTTGGTTTTAAACTTAAACCACCAGTATCGTAAACAATACCTTTACCAACTAAAACATACGGTTTTTTGTTAATCGCATTTTTAGGTTTGTATTCTATTTTTGTAAAAGTTGCTGGAGTTTCCGAACCTAAATTAACGGCAATTAAACCACCCATTTTTAAAGATTCAATTTTAGTTTGCTCAAAAACCTCTACATTATAGTTACCTTCTTTTCCTTTTGCTTGAATTTCTTCGGCAATTTTAATCGCATCTAAATACGAAACTGGTTCGTTAACCATATCTCTTGCCCAAAAAACAGCTTTTACTAGGTTTTGTAATTCTTCCAAATCTTGTTTAGACAGATTACCAACCACATTTATCTTTTCAATTTTATGTGCTTTTTTCTCTTTAAAATATTTTAAAAATTGATAATTTGATAGTAAAAACCCTTCTAAAAATGCTAAAATATTTTCTTTAGAATCACCTATTAAAGTGATTTCCTTTTCGTTTTTTACATTTTGGTGACAAGTAAAAGCATGTATTCTTAAATCTTGTATGGATTGCTTTTTTGTATTGATTACAAATGTGAATCCGTTAGCGGATTTTAAAAATTGTAAGTTTTCTTTTGTGAAACTCTTTTTAAAATAAGCATCTAAATTATGTTTGCTTAAATCTTGTGTTAAAAATACGGTGTTATCTGTATTTTTTGCTGCTTTTGTTATGGATAGTTTTATCATTTTTAAGGTAAATTAAGTTGTAAATATAATGTAATCAAAAATAATTTTCGACTGCAAAAGTATTTTGTTCAATAAATAAATTTTTAAATAGGGTTAAATTATTTTGTTCATAAAATAGTAATATCGCTTTTTTATAATCTAAAACCGTCACACTTCTATAAGAAAGAGGGCAAGAATTATTTGCAATCAAGATTGCATTACCTAACATTCGTGCAGTTCTTTTATTGCCATCTTCAAAAGGTTGAATATAAGAAATTAATACAATAATTAGCATTGCCTTTTCAAAACCGTTTTTCTTACTATTAATTAAATCACATAATTTTTGTAAGGCTTCTTTTATTTGAAATTCATTATCAATTGGTCTATATGCAGTACCTGTTATACCAACAATTCTTGAGCGTATATTATTTGTAATACCTAAATCTTTTGTTAAAATAGTATGAATTTCATCAATAAAACGAATATTAATTGTTTTTGCTAAACTCTTATATTCTAGCATATAATTTAAAGCATCTTTATGATTTAATAACATAATTGCTTCTTCTCTAGTTTTATTTTTTGCTTCAATTTTTTCTTTAAATAGTTGCTCTGTTTCTAATAGTGAATAGGTATTTCCTTCAATTTTAGCCGATTTCCAGCTCATTTCGATTGTAAAACGCTCCAATTCTTTTTGATGAATTTTAGGCGAAATGTTATTAATGTTTTTTTGATATTGTGATTTTAATTGAACTAACTTGCTTTTTTCCAATTCGTTAAAAACCTCTACTTTAGTAAGTAACTTAAAAATAGTAAAATTAAAAGTCGAAGAATTTATTCGCTCATCTGGTTCTTTATCGAAATATGTGGTAGTATCTATTAGTTCGAATACTTTATAATAATCTGAAATAATATAACGTATTGCTCTACCTTTACCTTCACGTTTTAGGAAATTGTTTTTCACTAATAAAGATAAATCTCTATTTAATGTTATTTGACTTATTTTTTGAGAAAGTAAATCCTTAATTTTAGAAATTGAAATTTGTTCTTCTACTTTTAAAATTTGTAGTATTTCTTGTTGTCTTTCAGTTAATTGCTTCATTATTTATATAATCCTATCACAAATGATAGGATTAATGAATAAAAATGATAGGATAAATTATTGACCAAAAATCAGATGCAGTTCCTTAAAATACTCAAAACTCTCCACCAATCTAGAACCATACCAACTAAAATATTCGCCATTTACAATTATAACTTTTGCATTGGTATATTTTTTAAACTCTTTAAGGTGTTTTTCTTTAAACGGATAAGGTTCTGAAGACAATAAAACAAAATCAACTTCTTTTAATTGCTTAATATCTATTTCTGGATAACGATTTAGGTTTTTATACACATTTTCAAAATTATTAAGTTGTAATAATTCATCAATAAAATTATTGCCGCCAACTACCATAAAAGGGTTTTTCCAAATAAAATACGCGACCTTTTTAGTTGGTTTATCTTTAATGAAATCTAAAAAATCACTTCGTTTTGAATCAATTTTTCGACTAAGAATTTCTGATTTTTCTTGACAATCCTTAAATCCGCAAGTTAATTTAAAACTTCAGGAAAACCTTAAAATTTCATTTTTAGTTGTTCTTTACGTAAATATATGTTGCATATTTTGTGTTTTTAATTACTTTTCGATTTCTTCTGTATATTTCTTTCCTCTTTTTGATTTTTTAAAGGGGAAAATAATTGTTTTAAACAGCAAATAT
>JAMONN010000020.1 GCA_027065775.1 Flavobacteriaceae bacterium
ATTTTTTTTGATTCGGCAGTTTCTCCTGAAAAGAAATTCTCTTTTTTAATTTCCAAAGAGTTTTTTTCACAACTTGGGCAAGACCATTCCAGTTTTGAATTTATATCGAAGTATTGTTTTGTCCAAATTGTTAAATCCATTGAATTCTCATTTTTTAGTTTTTATTATGCCTAACTTGTTTATACAAGCAACTAGATTGCTAATATACTGCCAAATATAGTAAATATAAGTATAAAAAGGTAATTATATTTAAATATTTAATTTATCAAAAGGGCTTTTAATGGTTTTTAATTTATCCGAGCTAACATGAGTATAAATCATTGTAGTTTTAGGACTTTTATGACCTAAAATATCTTGTATAAACCTAATATCTGTACCTGCTTCTAACAAATGAGTTGCATAGCAATGCCTTAGTGAATGTAATGTAATATGCTTTTTTATAGAAGTTTTTCTTAAAGCTACTTTTAAAATACTTCGTGCGCTACTTTGAGAATATTTACTATTATTTTTCCCTTCAAATAAATATTCTTTTGGTTTGTACACTTTGTAATAATTACGTAAAATTTCTAAAATATTTGTAGATAATGGCACATATCGATCTTTATTGCCTTTAGCTTCATTTAAACGCAATAACATACGTTGACTGTCAACATCTTTCAGTTTTAAATTTAATGCCTCGCCAATTCTCAATCCCGAAGAATAAATAATACACAAAAGTGTTTTATGCTTTAAATTAACGACCGTATTTAATAAAATTTCGACCTCTTTTAAACTTAAAATTTCAGGTAATTTAGTTTTTTTCCTTGGTCTTTCAATATCGTTTAATTCAAAAAATGTATTATTATATTTATTATAAAATATTTTTAAAGCGTTCATTAATTGATTTTGATACGAAACAGAAAAATTGTTTTTTATAATATAATTACTATTAAAAGCTACAATGTCGGCTTCGTTAATTTCTAAAATGGGTTTAGATTTATAAAATCTAAAAAAAATGATTAATAACGCATGATAACTATTTATGGTATTTTCGCTATAACGTTGTTGTATCATCCAACTTTTAAAAACTTCTAATTCCTTATTATGTGTTGGCGTTAATTCGTTTTGTTTAACAAATTGTTCAGCCAAAGAATTGTCAAAATTAATGGTATTTGCGATTAAATTTTTAATTAACTTATCATAATTCTTTTTAGTATATAAGGTATAGAAAGTTTTATGTGTATTGCTCCAATACATATAACCAAAACTTTTAATCGTTTCTTTTAGATTGTAATTATACGCAAACTTAACAGCTATTCTGTTTTTGTGCTGATGTTTAAAAATACTTAAAATAACTTTCATACTTAAAAATAGTTAATGATTAACACATTTAAAAAAACTTACATTCAAAGATAAACTTTTTATTTTAAATCACTAAAACACCTTATTTTAAATAAATTTCATTTTTACCCTAAAAATTATAGGGTAAAAATGAAATTAAGCATTATTTTTATTATTTTTGCCCTACAATTTAATACCTTAAATAAAATACACTATAAAATGTCTACAATCAGATTTCATGCATTAAAAGAAACTTTTAACAGAAAGCCAGTAAAATTTAAAGAAAAAGGAAAGCATTCCGAGAATTTTGGTAAAAACGTATTTAATTTTTCTGCCATGCGACAAGCAATGACTAAAGAAGCATTTAAATCTGTACAGAATGCTATTGAACATGGCACAAAAATCGACCGTAATATTGCAGATCAAGTTTCGAGTGCAATGAAAGATTGGGCTTTAAACAAAAACGCAACACATTATACACATTGGTTTCAACCATTAACAGGTACAACGGCCGAAAAACATGATGCGTTTTTTGAACCAATTGAAAATGGCGGTGCAATCGAAAAATTTGGCGGTGGACAATTAGTACAGCAAGAACCAGACGCATCTTCTTTTCCAAATGGCGGCATTAGAAACACATTTGAAGCAAGAGGTTATACTGCTTGGGATCCAACTTCACCAGCATTTATTTATGGTACAACATTATGTATACCAACGATTTTTGTGGCTTATACAGGCGAAGCATTAGATTATAAAACACCACTTTTAAAAGCATTACATAAAGTGGACGCTGCTGCAACTGCGGTTTGTAAATACTTCGATAAAAATGTTAAAAAAACAATTTCCACCTTAGGTTGGGAGCAAGAATATTTTTTAATCGATGATGCTTTCGCAAAAGCAAGACCAGATATTACCTTAACAGGTAGAACTTTAGTAGGTCATTCGCCTGCAAAAGGCCAACAATTAGACGATCATTATTTTGGTTCGATTTCCGATAGAGTTTTAAGTTACATGCGCGATTTAGAAACCGAATGTATGTATTTAGGAATACCTGTAAAAACACGTCATAACGAAGTTGCACCAAATCAATTTGAATTAGCGCCAGTTTTTGAAGAAGCAAATTTAGCTGTTGATCATAATTCATTATTAATGGATGTAATGGCAAAAATTGCAACACGTCATCATTTTAAAATTTTAACACACGAAAAACCATTTGCAGGAATCAACGGTTCAGGTAAACATAATAACTGGAGTTTAGCAACCGATACTGGTATTAATTTATTAAGTCCTGGCAAAACGCCAATGAACAATTTACAGTTTTTAACCTTTTTTATTAATACAATTAAAGCAGTTCATGATCACGAAGAATTGCTTAGAGCAGGTATTGCAACGGCAAGTAACGATCACAGATTAGGCGCAAACGAAGCGCCACCAGCAATTATTTCGGTATTTATTGGTGCGCAATTAACTAAGGTTTTACAAGAACTTAAAAATGTTACTAAAGGAAAACTTTCGCCTGAGGAAAAAACGGATTTAAAATTAAATGTTGTCGGTAAAATACCGGAATTAATTTTAGATAATACAGATAGAAACCGAACATCACCTTTTGCTTTTACAGGTAATAAATTTGAATTTAGAGCAGTTGGTTCTACACAAAACTGTGCAAATCCGATGACCATCTTAAATACAATTGTTGCAAAACAATTAGAAGAATTTAAGGTAGAAGTAGACCTATTAATAAAGGATAAAAAACTTAAAAAAGACGAAGCAATTTTTAATGTTTTACGTGAATACATCAAAAAGTCAGAACGTATTTTATTTGAAGGAAATGGCTATTCAGATGCATGGGAAAAAGAAGCAAAAAAACGTGGTTTAAGCAATAATAAAACAACGCCAACGGCTTTAAAAGCAAAAATTTCTAAAAAAACCTTAGATTTATTCGAAGGAATGGAAGTAATGACAAAAGTTGAATCGCACGCACGTTACGAAATTGAAATGGAAGAATATACCATGCGTATTCAAATTGAAGGTCGTGTTTTAGGTGATTTAGCACGTAACCATATTGTGCCAACGGCAATTAAATATCAATCGGCATTAATTAAAAATGCACAAGGTTTAAAAGATATTTTTGGTAAAGAATTTAAGAAAATTGCCAAAGAACAATTAGAATTGATAAAAGATATTTCAGGTCATATTACAGGTATTAAATCAAAGACAAAAGCGATGATTAATGAACGTAAAAAAGCCAATAAAATAACCGATATTGAGAAAAAAGCACATGCATATTGCGATAAAGTAAAACCATATTTTGACGAAATTCGTTACCATTGTGATAAACTAGAAATCATGGTAGATGATGAATTATGGCCATTATCTAAATATCGTGAAATGTTGTTTACCAGATAAGTTTAAAGTTAGGGTTTCACTTTGAGTGAAACCCTGACTAATTAAACACTAAATTCACACCATCATGAAAATAAATCAATTTACATTACGATTAATGGGTATTTTCGGGATACTTGGCGGATTGATTCTTTTTGCTGGTGATATGTTATTTTATTGGGATGCAAACAACACTAATTTTGTTCAAAATATGGGTAATGCATCTAATTTTAGAATAAAAATGAGTGGTCTAACCGCTCTAATTGCAAGTTGGTTTTATTTAATAGGTTTAGGGCAAGTTTATTATGCTTTTCAACCTAGTAAAACGAGTATTAGAAATATGGTTCTCGTTTGTTTTGCTGCAATTCTTACAAGTTATGGGGTTATTCACGCTGCTTATGTTGCTATTGCTACTTCGGCAAAATTGGCAATGCAAAATAATTTAAATATAGATAAAAGTGTTGTTCTTGCTTCGGAAACTAATGATTTACTTAGATTATTTGTTTATCCGTTTTTTGCTGTATTATCCGTTTTATTTATTTCACAAGTTTTAAAAAAGAAAACTTTATACCCAAAAGGCATGATTTTTTTCTTTCCATTAATTCCTTTTTTACTACAAGGTTTTGTGGATAAATTAGTTTCAGGAAATGTAAGAGTTATTATACTTGGTGGTTATTTAAATTTGAT
>JAMONN010000021.1 GCA_027065775.1 Flavobacteriaceae bacterium
TTGGTATTGTTGCAAGTTTGCCTTTTGTGTTTTTAGATATTTACTCTTCGGCAAAAGGTATTTTAAAATCAGAAAAAGAAAGAAATCAAATAGCATCGTTATATACCGGAAAAGTTACATCCGTTTTTATCAAAGAAAATAAATATGTACATCAAGGAGATACTTTACTGATTATTGACAATACTATTGGAAAAGAAAAATTGAATTTAGTATCAAATCAATTAGAAGAAACCAATCTTTTTATACATGATTTAACATACCTTTCAAACTCAAAAAAGATTTCTCAGGATTCTTTAAATTCCTTTTTATATAAAAAACAGTATTTACAATATGCTCAAAAATTATTAGAATTAAAAACCCGCTATACAAAATCAAGGAGAGATTATAATCGCCAGCAAAAATTATACAAAAAAGAAGTTATAGCAAAAGTTGAGTATGAAAACAGTAGGTATAATTTAAATTTAGCATTAAATGGTCTTAACCAATTTAAGGAACAACAACGCAATCAATGGCAAGCCGAATTGACATCACAAAATAATAAATCAAAAGAGTTAAATAGCACTTTATCTCAATATAAAAATGAACAAGAAAATCATATCATAACAGCTTCAATCAGTGGTACAATTCAAAATTTAAGGGGGTTAGAATCAGGAAACTTTGTTTCTACAGGCACTGTAATTGCTGAAATTTCACCAGATACTGATTTAATAGCAGAGTGTTACATTTCTCCTTCTGATATAGGGTTATTAAAAATTGATAACCCTGTTAAATTTCAGGTTGATGCATTTAATTATAACCAATGGGGAATGGTTACAGGAAAAATTAAAACTATAGGTAAGGATATTGTTATGATAAATAACACACCTATGTTTAAAATAATTTGCTCTCTTGATCAAAAAAAATTACAATTAAAAAATGGCTTTGAAGGAATACTAAAAAAGGGAATGACTTTAAACGCCCGTTTTTTTATTATCAATCGTTCTGCTTTTGATTTGCTTTACGATAAAGTTGATGATTGGTTCAATCCGAGTAAATCAGTTGACAGTTAAAAAAGGGTTCAAACAACTCAACCTATAAACAAATCATCAGCTACAGATTTAAAATATAATATGTCAAATATAAAAATAAAACAACATGATAGTACTGATTGTGGAGCTGCTTGCTTGGCTTCTGTTACTGCTCACTACAAATTAGAAATTCCTTTAGCTAGAATTAGACAATATGCAGGTACCGATAAAAAAGGCACAAACGTATTAGGGCTTATTGAAGCTGCTGAAAAATTAGGTTTAGAAGCAAAAGGAGTTCGGGGTGACTTTGATAGTTTATTTAAAATTCCAAAACCGGCAATTGCACATGTGATTGTAAAAGAAAGATTACAACATTATGTGGTTATTTACAAAGTAGATAAGAAGGTTGTAACAATTATGGATCCCGGAACAGGAAAAATCCATAAAAAAACACATGAAGAATTTAAAAAAGAATGGACAGGTGTATTGGTTCTTTTACTGCCAGATGAAAGTTTTACTACCGGTAACGAAAAAGTATCTATTTTAAAACGTTTTTGGTTTTTGCTCAAACCTCATAAGTTTATACTTATCCAAGCTTTAGTAGGTGCAATTATTTATACCCTATTAGGCTTATCAACATCTATTTATATACAAAAAATAACCGATCATGTATTGGTAGGTGGTAATACAAAATTATTAAACCTATTAAGTGTTATTATGCTGATATTGCTATTGATACAAGTAGTTATTGGTGTTTTTAAAGATATTTTTTTAATTAAAACCGGTCAGCAAATTGATGCTCGATTAATATTAGGTTATTACAAACATTTGTTAAAACTACCACAACAATTTTTTGATACGATGCGTGTGGGTGAAATTATTTCACGTATTAATGATGCGGTAAAAATACGAGTGTTTATCAATAGCACTTCATTATCCTTAACAGTAAACTTTTTTATCGTTATTTTTTCATTTGCATTGATGTTTAGTTATTATTGGAAACTAGCCATGATTATGCTGGCCATTATACCGGTATATTTAATTATTTATTGGATAACCAATCGTTTAAACAAAAAAACCGAACGAATAATAATGGAACGTGCTGCCGATTTAGAAAGTCAGTTAGTTGAGTCATTAAACGCCGTAGGTACCATTAAGCGTTTTGGCTTAGAAGATTTTGCCAATATCAAAACCGAAACACGTTTTATCAATTTATTACATATTGGTTATACATCGGCTTTAAACAGTATTTTTAGTGGTACATCTTCACAAACAGTTTCAAGGTTATTTACTGTTATTTTATTATGGAGTGGTACTTATTTTGTAATAGATCAAGAAATAACTCCGGGTGAATTGATGTCTTTTTACGCTATTATCGGCTATTTTACAGGTCCAATTTCCAGTTTAATCGGTGCAAATAAAAGCATACAAAATGCCTTAATTGCAGCAGATAGGTTGTTTGAAATAATGGACTTAGAGCGAGAAGAAACCGAAAACAAATTTAAGCTAACTACTGATAAAATAGGTGATATCTCCTTTAAAAATGTAAAGTTTCGATATGGTACACGTGTTGAAGTATTCGATAACTTTAATTTAACCATACCTAAAGGGAAAATTACGGCAATAGTAGGTGAAAGCGGCTCGGGTAAATCAACGTTGATTTCATTATTGCAAAATATGTATCCGCTACAAAGCGGAAGTATTAGCATTGGCGCAATTGATTTAAAATATATTGAAAATGCAAGCTTAAGGCAATTGGTAAGTGTAGTACCTCAAAAAATAGATTTATTTGCCGGTAATGTGATAGACAATATTGCTGTAGGTGATTTTCAACCTAATATGGAACTCATTTTAGAAATTTGTAAAAATATAGGTATTTTAGAATTTATTGAAACTTTACCTAATGGATTCAATACATATTTAGGTGAAAACGGAGCAACACTTTCTGGTGGACAAAAACAACGTATTGCTATTGCTCGTGCTTTATATAAACAACCTGAAATTTTGGTATTGGATGAGGCAACTTCGTCTTTAGATAGCACTTCAGAAAATTATATACAGCGTACCCTACAAAATTTACGGGAAAATAACAAAACCATAATTGTAATTGCACACCGATTAAGCACAGTTGTACATGCTGATGTAATTGTAGTTCTTGAAAAAGGAAAAGTAATAGAGCAAGGTTCGCACAATGAATTATACACAAGAAGAGGGCAATATTATAATTTATGGAAACAACAAATGCCAGATTTGAATTACGATTAGTTCGATTTGTGATTTAGAATTACAACTAAACAAATACACATAAACAACTATAAAATGAAAACACTAAAACAACTAGAACGCTTACGTAAAGCACATAAATTAATACAACTTGAAAACACAGGTGTACCAGAAGAATTTGCAGAAAAATTAGGCATAAGCAGACGACAATTATACAACATGATTGAATACCTTAAAGAAGTAGATGCACCCCTACATTACAACAGAAAAACAAATTCATTTTATTATAGTTATGACTTTGATTTATTGGTAAACGTATCAGTACAGGTATTGGTAAAAAATGAACTCATTACCATTTATGCAGGAAACACACTTTTAAAAGAAAATTTTTATAGTGCAAGGTTAGTGCACGGAACAAATATATCTTAGCACTATCAAAAAAAATACTAGACGTAGTATGTTAGATGTAACAAATGTTTTTGATAAATGTCATTGCAAATTTAATCTGTCATTCCTGCGAAGGTAGGAATCTCATTAGTAAAAATAGAATTTTTGCATGACAAAAAATAAATGTTTAATTTTAAAACTTATTAAAATGAAAAATTTAGAAAATTATGGTGTTCAAGAGTTGAATGCTATGGAAATTACAGAAGTTGATGGGGGATTATTGTTATTTCCTTGGAAAAAAGCATGGGATATACTTAGTAAAGCCGCAACTGCTTTAGAAATTGGTGATGCAATTGATGAATTTGTTGATGGTTGGAACTCTGTAGAATGTGGATGCGAATAATATTAATATAAAATAACTAATTGATTAAGAAGATAGTAAAATGTAAATTATTAATACTAATAGGTGTTCTATTTATAAATATCTTTATGCTAATTGCTTTAGATTTTTTAGAAGGTTATCTAAAAACATTTAAGCCGGAAATAGATAATAAAGAAGAAATAATGAAGAAAATTGTTTTTTATTCAATATTTCTCATTATTATCGCTCCAATTTTAGAAGAGGTTTTGTATAGGCTTCCACTTAAAAAGTATTTATCAACTTCATTTACTTTATTCAGTCTTCTGATAGGTGTAATTTATATATTAATATTTGATTTATTGCTCATTAAAATTGCATTAGCTGT
>JAMONN010000022.1 GCA_027065775.1 Flavobacteriaceae bacterium
CATTAGTTTTTGAGAAATTTTCTGTATTAACAATATTAGAAACAGTCGCTTCATCTGCTTTAGTATCAAATATATTTAGTTTAATTGATAAACCTTTCTTTTTTAAATCTTCCATTGCTAACAGAGATCCTAAATAAAAATCGGTTATTCTATTTGTGCTTTTATCATCCTTAAACGAAGTATTGCTTTTTTCTCTCGCTTTAAACGGAAGCATTAGAGCAACTTCAATTGTTTTACCTGTAAAATTATTGTCTAAATTTAACAAACTCTCAAGAAGTATAGTACTGTTAGGTATTTTAATTAGCATACCTTCTTTTAAACCATCTTTTAAATTTGGATTTATTGTTACTAATTCTGCTTCAGAAATATTATATAATTTAGTTAAACTATAAATTGTTTCTAAAGGCAATACTGTATGTGTTTCAAATTTTGGCTTTCCGAAAATAATATCATTCGTTGTATTAGGGATGTAAAGTATCATTCCTTCTTTTAAACCATTAATTAATTCAGGATTTAAAGTAATTAATTCCTCTTTCGTTACGTGATATAACCTTGTTAATTTAAAAAATGTTTCTTGCGGTTGTACTATGTGTGTTTTTTGTTTTTGTGTTGCATCAATTTCATTAGAAACACCTACCTCTTTAACAATATATTTTGTATTCGGGAGTAAAATTGTATCGTATTCATTTAAGGTTTTATTTTTTAAATGTGGATTTATTTTTTCTAACTCTATAACTGAAATATGATGTTTTCTTGCTAAAGAATATTTCGTGTCATCTGCTTTTACTGTATACGTTAAAAATTCGTTTTGAATTTCTACTGTATTTACTTCTTCTGTTACTATTTCAGAGAAAGTATTTGCTTTATCGGTTGGAAATTTTAATAATTGATTTATAGAAATTTTACTTCTCTTTTTTAAATTATTCAATTTTAAAACTTTCTTTTTCTTAACCTTATATTTTCTAGATAAAGAATAAATAGTTTCGCCGAACTTAACTCTATGGTATAAAACACCATCTTTTATGGAATCCTTATATGAATATCTTTCCACTTTAACTTTATTACTACTTAAAACTGTAGTTGGTTTGTAATTTTTATTAGGTATGATAATTACTTCGTCTATATCAATTCCGTTTTTTGCGTCTGGATTTAATTTTAATAAATCATAAGGTGTAATACCTAGTTTTTTAGCAATACTAGTTATTGTTTCGTTGTCGGTTACTCTATAAGTAGCGTATTTTTTTTCTTGTGAAAAAGTAAATACTCCTATTAATAAGGCCGTTATTATAATTATGTTTTTCATTATATATATTATAAATGAGTTTTTAAAACTCAAAAGTATTCAAAATTAGTGTTTTTAGACAAAACCGTTTAATATTTGTTGTGACTTGTTTAGTATTCGTTACTATTATTCCCATTCTATAGTCGCAGGTGGTTTTGAACTTATATCGTAAACAACTCTGTTTACACCTTTTACATTATTTATTATTTTATTACTTATTTCTTGTAAAAATTTATATGGTAAATCTACCCAATCTGCCGTCATTCCGTCGGTTGAAGAAACTGCTCTTAGAGCAACAACTTTTTCATAAGTTCGCTCATCACCCATTACACCAACCGAATTTACTGGTAATAACATTGCTCCTGCTTGCCAAACTTCATCGTATAGATTCCAATCTCGCAATCCGTTAATGAATATAGCATCTACATTTTGCAATATTTCTACTTTTTCTTTAGTGATATCTCCTAAAATTCTAATTCCTAAACCTGGTCCAGGAAATGGATGTCTACCCAATAAAGTAGCATCTATCCCTAAAGATTTTCCAACTCTACGAACCTCATCTTTAAAAATCATTCTAAGTGGTTCTACAATTTTTAGTTTCATATAATCTGGTAAACCACCAACATTATGATGCGATTTAATAGTTGCACTTGGCCCGCCAGTTACCGAAACTGATTCGATTACATCTGGATAAATTGTGCCTTGCGCTAACCACTTTACCTCTTTAATTTTATTTGCTTCGTCATCAAAAACTTCAATAAAAGCGTTCCCAATTGCCTTACGTTTTAGCTCTGGATCTGAAATTCCTTCTAAAGCAGACAAAAAACGTGCCGAAGCATCTACTCCTTTAACGTTTAAACCCATGTTTTCGTATTGCGACAAAACACTTTTAAATTCATCTTTACGTAATAAACCGTTATCTACGAAAATACAAAATAGATTTTCACCAATTGCTTTATCTAACAAAACTGCGGCAACTGTAGAGTCTACACCGCCAGAAAGACCTAAAACAACTTTATCATTACCAACTTGTTCTTTTATTTTATTTACTGTTGTTTCCACAAAAGCATCTGGAGTCCAAGATTGATCTACCTTAGCAATATGTACTAAAAAATTTTCTAATAATTTTTTTCCGTCAGTAGAATGATACACTTCAGGATGAAATTGTATTGCATAAGTATCTTCATTATCAAATTTAAATGCTGCATTTTCAACATCATTTGTACTTGCAATTCTTTGTGTGTTTTTTGGTAAACTAATAATGGTATCAGAATGACTCATCCAAACTTGAGAATCTTTTTTTATACCTTTAAAAAGGGAATTGTTTTCTTCTACGTACGACAAATGTGCTCTACCATATTCTCTTGTATTAGAATTACCTACTTTTCCGCCAAAGAAATTTGCTAAATATTGAGCGCCATAACAAATTGCTAATAATGGTGTTTTTTCTTTAATTTCGGATAAATCTACATGTAAAACATCTTTTCCTGTTACCGAACATGGACTTCCTGAAAGAATAACTGCCTTATAATTAACTACATTATAATTTTTACTGTTATAAGGAAATATTTCGCTGTAAATATTTAACTCTCTAACTCTACGAGCAATAAGCTGTGTGAACTGAGAACCAAAATCTAGAATAAGGACTTTTTCTTGCATTTGCAAAAATAGTTTTTATTTTATTAATGTTGAATGTTGAATGTTGAATTTTTAATTAAAATTTTTATCTTAGCAAAATCTAAAAAAACACTTTTAATATGCAAGAAGCAACCGAATTACTTAAAGAACCATTTTTTACAAACGATACAATCGTTTTTGGACTTTTAATGCTATGTTTAGGTATCATATTTTTTACTTCTTCTAAAAAAACTGGTGGCTGGTCTAAGTTTTACAAAATAGTACCTGCGCTGTTTATGGCATATATGTTGCCAGCAATTTTTACAACTTTAGGTTTGATTGCACCAGAATGGGAAACTCAAAACGCAACAACTGGCGAAATTATTTCGCATAGTTCAAGTTTATATTATGTAGCTAGTCGTTATTTATTACCTGCTGCACTAGTATTAATGACTTTAAGTTTAGACTTAAAAGCAGTTTTTAATTTAGGTCCAAAAGCCTTAATTATGTTTTTAACAGGAACTGTTGGTATTATAATTGGCGGACCAATTGCCATCTTATTAATTTCTATGGTTTCGCCAGAAACTGTTGGCGGTGCTGGACCAGATGCAGTTTGGCGCGGTTTATCAACTCTTGCTGGTTCATGGATTGGCGGTGGCGCAAATCAAACCGCTATGTTAGAAGTTTATGGTTATAATCAAAAATTATATGGCGGAATGGTATTTGTGGATATTGTAGTGGCAAATATTTGGATGGCTTTACTATTAATAGGTATCGGAAAAACAGAAAAAATAGATAAATGGTTAAAAGCAGACACTTCTGCAATTGAGCGTTTAAAAGAAACAGTTAGTGCGTTTAGTGCTAAAACTGAAAGAAACCCAACACTTACAGATTACATGATTATAGGTGCAATTGCTTTTGTTACTGTTGGTACTGCTCATTTTCTATCTGGAATCTTAGCACCATTCTTTAAAACTTTTGTTGGGTCTTTAGAAAATCCTACTTTAAAAAATTCATTAACATTTTTAGGATCTTCTTTCTTTTGGATGATTAGTATTGCTACAATAATTGCAGTAATATTGTCATTTACGAAAGCAAAAAATTACGAAGGTGCTGGAGCAAGTAAGATTGGTAGTATTTTTATCTATATTTTAGTTGCAAGTATTGGTATGAAAATGGACTTAACGATGATTTTTGACAATCTTGGCTTAGTCGCTATTGGTGTTGTCTGGATGACTATTCATGCAGTATTATTAATTGTAGTTGCCAAACTAATTAGAGCACCATATTTCTTTTTAGCAGTTGGTTCACAAGCAAATGTTGGTGGCGCTGCCTCTGCTCCTATTGTTGCTTCTGCTTTTCATCCGTCTTTAGCAACTGTTGGTGTTTTATTAGCCGTTGTTGGTTACGCAGTTGGTACGCTTGGCGCAATTGTTTGT
>JAMONN010000023.1 GCA_027065775.1 Flavobacteriaceae bacterium
AAATTTGCAGAACCACCATTAAATGTACCAATGATATCGATTAAAACATTATTTTTAAATAACCCAACAGCATCATTTCCGTTAAAAGATAATGCACCGTTTGTAGTACTCAAATCTGCAACATTTTGTATTGTAGATGAAGCATTGCTATTCGCGATAACATAAACCGAACCGTTTGTCAACTGTCCGTTTAATGTAATTCCAGATGACCAACCACCAGAACCGTTAGATTGTTTTTTAATTTTATAAGCAGTTAAATTAATTGCATTCCCTGTTCCGTTATAAATTTCTAATGCTTTATTATATGAAGAACCTTCAATATATTCAGAAAAAAATATTTCTGATGAATTTCCACCGCCTCCGCCTCCACTAGAAAGTGTAGTTACTAATTTTGAAGCACTACTTGCCGAAATATTTCCTGCAGCATCTTTTGCTTTTACTGTAAACGAATAAGTTGTTGCGCTAGTTAAACCAATAGCATTATAAGTATTTGTTGTAACAGTAGTTAAAAAATTACCATCTTTAAAAATATCATATCCAGTTACTGCAACATTATCGGTTGAAGCATTCCATGATAAATCTGTGCTTGTTTGTGTAGTATTGGTTGCGATTAAATTAGTTGGTACAGATGGCGCTTGTGTATCTGTATTTCCGCCACCACCATTTCCGAAAAAATCTTCGGCTTGTGGTCCGCCCCAGATTTGTGTTGCAAATGCTGGATTATCTATAAACGGATTTCTGTTACCTTGTGCAAAACTATTAGAACTATTACCATGATAATTATTTCTGTTAATTTCTATTTGCGAAATAGGATCTGCGGCATTCCACTGTAAAAATAAACTAATCATAGCATCTGGTGTCGCAGAAGAACTTCCTAATCCAACATTAGTAGGCAAACATCTATTACCATAACGTAAGTACATATACATCATCATTCTGGCAACATCACCTTTCCATTCGTCTCCAGGATACCATCCGCCATTTGAATTACCTGCGTTACCAGAACCAGTAGCAAATTTTTTACTACTTCGTTGACCATTAAAAGTAACATCTGCTGGACGTAAGTGGTGTGCGTCTGAACCTGGACCAGAAGTACCAAGATTTGGTGTACCTAATGATTTTGCGTAAGTATGTTCTCTATTCCAATCGGTACCATTATTACCTCCATTTGCATTTTTGCTACGTGTACGATCGGTTACATAATTTCCATCGTTATCATTATAGCCATAAATTAATATCACATTAGCACTATTACTAGGATCTAAATCGGTTATTTTTGAAGAACTCCAAACCTGCGAATAAGATAAATTTCGTGTATGTGTTGAAATAATTTTGGTTGCTAATTCATCTTTTAAAGGAATGCCTGTAAGATTTAGATTAACATTATTATAATAAGTCGGAATTTGAGCCATCATAAAAAATGGCAATAATAGTAGTAATAAAAAACTGTATTTTTTCATTGTAAAATAGGTGTTAATTAGTTAATTAAATATAAATGCAATTTATAACTAGCATCTTATAATATTTAGGTGAATTATTATGACTTATTAAAAACATATTCACAAAGAAAGATGGTTTGTTTTAAATATAAAAAAATCTGTTATTAATTTAAAAGGACTTTACCTTAACTTTATTAAATTATATGTTGATTCCTAACCAGATGCACAAACAAAATATAATCAAAAGAAAACAATATAAAATGAAAAAAGCTAGTGATAAAAAATCACTACCTTTGAATTATTAATTCTGTAGCACTATATATTAGGACATCACATTTCTTTAATACGTTATACTTAAAACAACATTATATTAAACTTATGGTTTTGTTTTTCTTAATTCTTGCATTAAATCATGCAAACTTTTAACCTTTTCATTATAAGTTGTTTTCTTTTCTGATTTTTTACTTACAATACTCAAATTTACGTCATTAACCACTTTAGATACTTTTATATTATTTTCTAATACAGCATCAAATTTTTTCATTGCTTCTAAAAAAGGTTGGAATTTACTTTTATTTCCCATAATTATAATTTTTAATGTTAAATCTAATTTGAGGAAAATCGATAAACAAATATACATATTTTTTAGAAACTATTTAAAAGTTCAAGTAGATTAATTTTATTTTTTAACTTTAACCTTAGTCTATCCTTTAAAAACAAGTAATATATTTACCAATTAAACTATTTCTTAAATTAGTTTAATTTTCATTACTTTCATTTTTGTACTTTAGCACTCTAAATTTTAATATATGGATATTGACTTCAATAAAAACGAAGATTACAATAAATTACAACTAACCGAACTAAAAAAAAGACTTCTAAAAGTTTATAAAGGTGGCGGCGAAAAACGAATGGAAAAACATCGTGCAAAAGGTAAAATGACTGCAAGAGAACGCTTGTCTTATCTTTTTGATGACATCAAAAAAACCATAGAGATAGCAGCATTTGCAGGTGATAAAATGTATTTAGAACATGGCGGTTGTCCATCTGGTGGCGTTGTAGTTAAAATTGGTACAATCTCAGGCAAACAATGTATTGTTGTAGCAAATGATGCTACAGTAAAAGCAGGTGCATGGTTTCCGATAACTGGTAAAAAGAACCTTAGAGCGCAAGAAATTGCCATGGAAAATAGACTGCCAATTATTTATTTAGTAGATTCTGCTGGCGTTTTTTTACCAATGCAAGATGAAATTTTTCCTGACAAAGAACATTTTGGACGCATTTTTAGAAATAATGCACAAATGAGTAGTATGGGCATTACACAAATATCTGCCGTTATGGGTTCTTGTGTTGCTGGTGGCGCATATTTACCAATTATGAGTGACGAAGCAATTATGGTTGATAAAACTTCTAGTATTTTTCTTGCTGGTAGTTATTTAGTAAAAGCTGCGATAGGTGAAAACATTGATAATGAAACTCTTGGCGGAGCAACAACACATAATACTATTTCTGGAGTTGCAGATTATAAAGCAAAAGATGATAAAGACGCTTTAGACAAAATTAAGAATATTGTTGGGAAAATTGGTGATTTTGATAAAGCTGGTTATAACCGAATAAAACCAAACAAACCAAAACTTAACGAAAAAGATATTTACGGAATTTTACCTACTTTAAGACATGAACCTTATGATATGAAAGAGATCATAAAACGTTTAGTCGATAATTCCGAAATAGAAGAATACAAAGCAGATTACGGAAAAACAATCATCTGTGCTTATGCAAGAATTGATGGTTGGGCAGTTGGTATTGTAGCAAACCAACGTTTAATGGTAAAAAATGCTAAAGGCGAAATGCAATTTGGTGGTGTTATCTATAATGAAAGTGCAGATAAAGCAACACGATTTATTGCGAATTGTAATCAGAAAAAAATACCCTTAGTTTTTTTACAAGATGTAACTGGCTTTATGGTTGGTTCTAAAGTGGAACATGCAGGTATTATTAAAGATGGTGCAAAAATGGTAAATGCAGTTAGCAATTCTGTAGTACCAAAATTTACTATTATTATTGGTAATTCATATGGTGCTGGAAATTATGCAATGTGCGGTAAAGCATACGACCCAAGATTAATTGTTGCTTGGCCAAGTGCTAATTTAGCAGTTATGAGTGGCGCATCGGCAGCAAAAGTATTGTTGCAAATTGAAACTGCATCTTTAAAGAAAAGAGGCGAAAAAATAACCAAAAAACAAGAAGAAGAACTATTTAATAAAATAAAATCTCGCTATGATGATCAAATTTCGCCATATTATGCTGCATCTAGAATTTGGACAGACGCCATCATAAACCCTTTAGATACTAGAAAATGGATTTCTACTGGTATCGAAATGGCAAACCACGCTCCTATTACTAAACAATTTAATTTGGGTGTTTTACAGGTTTAAACTTAACTCTAAAAACTATGTCAAAGTTTAAAACTTTGACATAGTTAAACTTGAAAACAATAAATACAATCTATGAAAATAAGAACCGAAATTTTAGAACCAGATTGCTTTTATCATATATTTAATCGAGGAATTAATAAGCAAAAAATATTTTTAACCAATGAAAACTATTTATACTTTTTAAGACAAGTCAAAAAATATTTGATTTCTGTAGTAGATATTTATGCCTATTGTTTAATGCCAAATCATTTTCATTTATTGCTAAAAATTAAACCCTCTAAGAAATTAGAAAAAACAACAACTAAAAATATAAACAATTCAATAGGTTTACATTCTTTCGATAAAATTATTAGTAAACAATTAGGCAAATTATTTAGTTCTTATACCCAAGCATTTAATAAAATGAATAATAGAAGTGGCGCATTATTA
>JAMONN010000024.1 GCA_027065775.1 Flavobacteriaceae bacterium
GAAACCCTTATTATATTTTAAAACAATGAGGTTTATCCTCCAAAATCATCAAAACGTATATTTTCATCATCTAGACCAAAGTCTTCACCCATTTTTTGAACTGCATTGTTCATTAATGGTGGACCACAGAAATATAATTCTAAGTCTTCTGGACTTTCGTGTTTAGATAAATATTGATCTATTACTACTTGATGAATGAATCCTACAAATCCATCACCTTTTTCATCGTTTATATCTGTTTTTACTTTCCAATTATCTGCATCAGCAGGATCAGATAATGCGATAAAGAATTTAAAATTAGGGAAGTTTTTCTCTAAATGTCTAAAGTGTTCTACGTAGAATAATTCTGCTTTAGATCTTCCACCATACCAATAAGTTACTTTACGACCTGTTTTTAAGGTTTCAAATAATTGGTATAAATGCGAACGCATTGGTGCCATTCCTGCTCCACCACCAACATATAACATTTCTGCTTCACTTTCATTAATAAAGAATTCACCATAAGGTCCAGAAATAGTTACTTTATCACCTGGTTTACAGTTAAAAATATAAGATGATGCAACTCCTGGATTTACGTCCATCCAACCGCCTTTTTCTCTATCAAAAGGTGGCGTTGCAATACGTACGTTTAACATTATTTTTCTTCCTTCCGCAGGATAAGATGCCATTGAATAAGCTCTTTCTACAGTTTCGTCATTTTTCATAACTAAAGGCCATAATTTAAATTTCTCCCAATCGCCTTTAAACTTATCTGGTTCTCCTGGATGTTCTTCTGGATGTGCAGTTACATCCATTTCTTCATATTTTACTTCGGTATTAGGAATTTCAATCTGAATATAACCACCAGCTTTATAACCCATATCTTCAGGAATTTCTACAATAAATTCCTTAATAAATGTTGCTACATTGTAGTTAGAAACTACAGTTGCTTCCCATTTTTTAATTCCGAAAATTTCTTCTGGAATACTAATATCCATATCTTGATTTACCTTTACTTGGCAAGATAAACGAACACCATCTTTTAATTGTTTTCTTGAAAAATGCGGTGTTTCTGTAGGTAATGCTTCGCCTCCACCTGAATTTACATGACATTCACATTGAATACAAGTTCCGCCTCCACCACAAGCAGATGGCAAAAATATTTTTTCATTACCTAATGTAGTTAATAATGAACTACCCGAATTAACTTCGATGGTTCTTTCGCCATTTATAGTTATTTTAACTGGTCCAGATGGAGCCAATTTTTGTTTTACAAATAATAAAATACCAACCAACACTAAAGTTATCACTAAAAATGATACAATTGTTGCTGTTATTACACCTAATGTACTTGCTGCTAAAAACATATTTTTTTATTTTGGATGTTAAACTAGTAGATGTTAGACTACAAGACTAATCGCTTTATTTTGTGTTAAACATAAATTTAAAAATTTTAAACTTTTAGAAAGAGTTTCAATTACGAAAAATCTTTTAGTCTATCGTCTCTAAGTTTATAGTCTATTTTTTAATTGATTCTACTTCTTCCTTAATTTTTTCGATAGCTACTTTAGAAATTGTTTCTTGTTTGCTTCCGCCATCTTTTCCACCTGTTAACATACCACCAAAACTCATAAAACCAATTGCCATAAGACCAGTAATGATAAATGTAATTCCTAAACCACGTAATGGAGCAGGAACATTTGAATATCTAATTTTTTCACGAATCGCTGCAATAGCAATAATTGCTAAAAACCAACCAATACCAGAACCTAAACCGTAAACAGTTGCTGCGGTTAATGTTGGTATCTCACGAGATTGCATAAATAACGAACCTCCTAAAATAGCACAGTTTACTGCGATTAATGGTAAAAAGATACCTAATGAGTTATATAATGATGGTGAAAATTTTTCGACTATAATTTCTACTAATTGTACCATTGTTGCAATAGTAGCAATAAATAAGATAAACGATAAAAAACTTAAATCGTAATCTGCATATTCTGCTCCTAACCATTTTAATGCGCCAGGTTGTAAAATATATTGATCTAATAACCAGTTTAGTGGTACTGTAATTAATAATACAAAAATTACAGCGGCACCAAGACCAACTGCAGTGCTAACTTTTTTTGATACTGCAAGGTAAGAACACATTCCTAAGAATGTAGCAAATACCATGTTTTCTATAAAGATTGATTTAAAAAATAATTCTAGTAATTCCATTTTTTCTAGGTTTTGGGTTAAGGGTTTTGGGTTAAGGGTTTTTCCTTTTTCCAAATGATACCTTTCTCCATTTAAAATATTTTATTTTTAAGATTGCGATTTTGAATTAGGACTTTCTCCTTTTACCCAAAACCTTTTACCTTTTTAATGACTTTCAATTAAATCTGTATTACGTGAACGTTGTACCCAAATTACAATACCAAGTACAATTAATGCCATTGGTGCAAGTAACATGAAACCATTGTTTTCGTAACCAAAAGCGTATGCTCCAGATAATTCACCTGGAATAGGGTTACCTAATAAAGGATGACCTAATAATTTTTGACCTAAGCCTAATAAATCGCCTGTTCCTAATAATTCTCTAAAGAAACCTACGATGATTAAGATAACTCCGTATCCTAATGCGTTACCAATTCCGTCAAGGAAAGAACGCCAAGGACCATTTGCTAAAGCGAATGCTTCAAAACGACCCATAATAATACAGTTAGTAATAATTAAACCCACAAATACTGATAGTGTTTTACTTAGTTCATAAGCAAATGCTTTTAAAACTAAATCTACTATAATTACTAAAGCCGCTACGACTACTAGTTGTACAATAATTCTAATTTTTGAAGGAATGATATTTCGCATTAAAGAGATAACTACGTTACCAATACCTAATACAAATAATACCGAAACAGTCATTACAATAGATGCTTCTAATTGTGCTGTAATTGCTAATGCAGAACAAATACCTAGTACTTGTATCGTTATAGGGTTATTATCAAATAACGGATCTGTGATTAATGCTGCGTCTTTTTTATTTAAGAGTGCCATATTTTAAAAAGTGCCTAAAGTGCCTAGAGTATTTAAAGTGTCTAGAGTTTTTACCTTTATGCTTTTATTAAATTTTTAACTTTGATTTACCTTTTACTATCATAGTTTATTTGAAATTGATGTGAAAATTGCTAATAATTCACCTGCTTCTTTCATAATTTCACTATTTTTATTTATCCAGTTTAAGTTTTCAATAATTTCTAACCAATAAACCGTTTCACTTGCTTCGCTTTCGCTTATTTTTATTTTATTTTTAAAGTCTTTCGGACTTCTTGATCTATTTTGCTTCTCTATAATTTGCTCCAACACTTGTACCAGATTTAGTAATTTGATTTCTAACTACCATTGCTTCTGGTAACTTTGGTAACTTGACTGACATTCTTATTATTGCTATTCCAAAATTTAAAGTTCTTTTTTCTAATTTTTTAGCGAACTCTTTATTTGTCATACTTTTATATGGTATCTATAGTTTTTTCTTTGTACTAATTATTATTTAATTCAAATTTTAATAATACTATTAAGCCTAACTTTAGGCACTTATAACTTTAAATACTCTAGGCACTTATTTAACAGAAATAAAATAAGAAGCATAAGGTGCAAGTTCACTATAAACCATTGCCGCTAAACCATCGCCAGTAATTGTTGCGCCAGCAATAGCATCTACTTCATTATCTAATTTATCATTATTTTTCGGATCGTTATTACTTTTAGAAACAGCGATACCTTTAAATTTTCCGTTTTTATCTAGTAAGTGCTCGCCAATAAAGTCATCCATAAAAAAACGTTGTTTTATGTTAGAACCTAAACCTGCAGTTTCACCTTTATGGTCAAAATAAACACCTTGAACTACCATATTTTCGTCCATAGAAACAAAACCCCAAATGGCATCCCAAAGACCTTTTCCTCTAATTGGTACGATATAAGAAATTTTACCGTCTTTTTTTCCTAAGAATAAAGGCAATCTTCTTTTATAGTTTGCAGTTTTTGCTAAAGTTTGTTCCTTTTTAATATCAATTAAATAGGCTTTATCATCTACTTTTACATCATCACCTTGAATAACCAGTTGCTTTTTGATGTATTTTGTAAATTCAGTTGCTACTTTATCGGTTGAAACGAATTTTGCATTACTTGCATCGTTTTCGTTAATTCCCATAGCATAAAGAATATTTTGTTTCTTTTCTATTTCTTTGTTTACATTAATTTTTCCTTTTAAACCAGAAGCTGTTAATGCAAGCAAACCACCTACTACAATTACCATAACAATGGCGAAAATTATAGTGTATGAATT
>JAMONN010000025.1 GCA_027065775.1 Flavobacteriaceae bacterium
CATTTAAAAAATTATTTACAGCGTTATTATAATCTTTTTTTGTTTCTACAGGTTCGTAAAGTAACGCGACTATTGAAGTTCCTTTTTTTCCATTATCAACTTGAGCAATGTATAATGAATATACTGATTTATCATTAGAGCCAAAGCCACCATTTCGTATCTTTCCACCATAAAGATTTACAATATCTCCATTTGTTTGTTTAGAAACTTTTGAAGGTTCACAATCTTGAGCGTAAATAATACTTGTTAAAAATAATAATACTAAGAATAATTGTTTTCTCATTTTAATTTAGTTTTAATTAATTTACCTACTTCAAATTTTTATAGTTGACTTTTCGGTTTGTTCTCAACATTACAATATTTAAAAATTATTCTTTCTCCATTATTATATAATATCCATTTGCAGTTGTAAAAAAGAAAACAGTAATAACTAATAGAATAATTCTAAATATGAGTAATAAAATATTTCCACTTGAAGCAGGAATAACTTGAATTACTTTCCAACCATTCATATTTTCTTTTCTAATTCGTCTATTAAGTGTGTTCTGTGGAGAATCCACCTTTTAAAGTTACATTTACAACTTTATTAGATTGGCTATTATTTGATGAAATTGGTTGATTGTCCGAATTTGTAATTTGATTTACTGTTTCATTTTTAAAATCATCTTTTTTAATATATTTATCTAAATCGAATTTTCCTAACAACTGTAAAACACCTAAAACTAATAGACCAATTGCTAAAACAACACCTAGAAATCCAATTTCTCTAAAGCCAATCATATATCCGATATAGCCTAAAATTCTTGGCAAGATAAAAAATGCTAAAACTCCACCAACAATTAACATTACTCCTTTTTTTGCTTACTTTCCATTTTATTTTTGTTAAAATATTTCCTACTTCAAAATTTTTATAGTTGGCTTTTCGGTTTATTCCCAACTTTTCAAATTTAATATTTTCATTTGTTCTGACAGTAGGGTTTTCCTTAAGTCAAATACAATATTCCGTTATTTTGAGTTTTTGAGTAACTTTTTATGATATTCTGCTGTTTTTCGGTGAGATTTGCTTGTTTTTTACCGAAAATGTTGTCTTCTGTCGAAATTGCCCATAACACCGAAATATGAAATCGTTTCAATGTTTCATATTGAATGTTCAGTAAAGTTAGTTAAAATTATCCACAAAATCAATTATTGTTAATACAATTTAAGAAATCAACTACAAAATCATAAAAATCTACAGGGTTTTCGGCATGTAACCAATGACCAGCATTTTTAACTGTTTTTATAATTGCTTTAGGGAAATGTGCAGAAATTAATGCTTCATCATTTTCAGAGATATAACCCGAATTCCCGCCTTTTAAAAATAATACTTCGCCATTAAAATTGGTAAAACTTGGTAATGCTTCGCCAATTTCATCATTATTTTCGGTTAGACTTTTTAAATTGAATCTAAAATCGAGCTCGCCTTTGCTTTTCCAATACACATTTTTTAGTAGAAATTGTCGAATGCCATTTTCGTCAATATATTTTTTTAAAACGGTTTCTACTTCTCTTCTAGTTTTTTGAATGTTAAAATCAACTTTGTTTAACGCTTCTAAAATAAATTCGTGATGTGGCGAGAAGAATCTAGGCGAAATATCAGCAACAATCATTTTTACTACTATTTCTGGATAGGTAACCGCAAATAACATGACTGTTTTTCCGCCCATAGAATGCCCCAATAAATTCACTTTTTTTAATTGATGGTGTTTTATATAATAACTTAAATCTTCCACCATTAACTCGTAAGTAAAATCATCGGCATGAAAACTACGACCATGATTTCGCTGATCTATTAAATGGACTTCAAAATTTTTGGCAAATTTATTTGCTAACGATTTCCAATTATCACCCATACCAAAATAACCGTGTAAAATTAACAAAGGTTCGCCTTGCCCTAATATTTTTGAATGTAATAGCATTATTTATTTAGTTTTGGGTTTTTAAGTTTTGAATATTAGATTTTGAATGTTCACTTTCGATTTCAAATTCAACTTCAACTTCAATTTCAATTTCAAATTCAACTTCGATTTCACTTTTCTTTTAGTAAATTAATACTAACCGTTGCATAATCTTTATTAGGAAATTTTCTAAAATATTTTTCATCTGGATACAATCCTACTTCTTCGCTAATTTTGTGCAAGGTATCAATTTCTACAATATATTGATCTGAAAAACCATGTGTTGCATCATAAGCAGTAACGGCAGTTTTACCAATAGATTTTGCTGCTAAACTAGACGAAATTGTATGTAGTTCAATAATTAATAATCCGAATTTCTTTACAAAAGGTGTCCATTTTTTTAAATGGTTTAGTAAATTATCTTCCACTAGGTGGTTTGCAATTCTTTTTCCGCGATAAGCGAAAGCACCTTTAGAAGTACTAATTCTATCTTTGTTAATCCGTTTTGGTTCTTCCCAAATACGATTATGATCTAAAAAAGTACGCACATTTAATAAATCTTTTAAATCGATTTCATAATTTTCTTTTAAATCTTTTGCTAAAAGATCTGGTTTACCAATATCGCCCCAAATTACTTTTGCCCAAATATCTGCTTTAATAAGATTACCTCTAGTTACTTTTAAGGCAGTTTGATTATAATCGACACCAACCAAACATAACGGATGTTCGTCTAACATTGTACCACGCAACGTTTGTCTATCAATAACATTAAAAATGTGCTGTAAAAAAGCGCCATTACCACAACCCATATCTAAAATCCCTTTTGGTTGTTCGTTTATTGGTTTGTTAAAAAGTTCGATAATAATACTGTCGATTACTTTAAAATAGGTAGAATGTGCGCCGCCACTTCCCCAAACATTCATTTCTCTATCTACATGGATTTCATCTTCATTATCTAATATATTTCTTAGAACACTGGCGTCACCAAAAACAAGTTCATCAATCTTACTAAACGTAGGGAAATACGAAACAGTTACACCATAAGCTGCTGCTCTTTTTGCAAAGAACAAGCCTTTATCGGTAAATTGAAACGTGCCCTTTTTTTCGGTAAACCAACCAATATGTGTGAAAAAATGTAATATCTGGATGAATTTTTCTGGATGTCGATGAAATTCTTCTGGTCGAAAAGAAGTTTCCATAAAATATTTATGAAACATACCAGACATACCTAGTCTAACTATGGTTGGCGCTACTAAATAGCCTTCAATATGTGTTAGAATATTTTCTTGAATGGTTTTGATTTCTTCATCTTCAGAAAATTGAATGCCATAATTATCTTTAAATTTAATAAAAATGGAATTCCAAACTTGAAAAGGTTCAAACTCGAAATTTTTTAAATCATATTTTGCGGAAACTTTTAAAAACGTAACTACGTCTTGATACAATGGTATCATTGTCAGCATAATTTCACCTTTTTTTGTAAGAGAATATGAAATTTCTTCGGAATTAATATTTTGTAATAAAACACCTTGAGAACTCAAAATCCGAAGTGCCACATTCAAATAACCTTCGTTTGCATTAAATTTCTTGGTTACATCTGCTAAAAATTGTGTTTTGTTTTCTAAAAATGATTTTAAAATACCTTTATTATCTAGCGAAACAATAACTGGTGCAAATGCTAAACCGTCTAAGTGTTTAAAAATAGTGCTACGTAATTCCTTTTTATTTATCATTTTATCAAAATTTTGATTGGATAAATTTAATGAAAAATAATTTAATAATGAAACAATGTAGTAATGTAGTAATGTAGTAATGTAGTAATGTAGTAATGTAGTAATGTAGTAATATAGTAATGTAGTAATGTAGTAATGTAGTAATGTAGTAATGTAGTAATGTAATAATTGACACTGTTACAAAATCTATGTAAGTTTAAAAATTCGGAGTTAGATTATTTATAACTTAATCCTGTTTTCAAATATAATGAAAATTACTTCAGAATTATAAAAGTAATAAATGCAGCTACATATGCTAAAACAGACATACCAACTAATTGATAAATTGGCCATTTCCAAGAATTGGTTTCTCGTTTTACAATAGCAAGCGTTCCCATACATTGCATGGCAAATGCATAAAAAATAAGTAATGACGAACCTGTTGCCAATGTATATGCTTTTTCGCCTGTATTTCTGTTTATTTCTTTACTCATTCGCTCTTGTAATGGTATGTTTTCTTCGCCGTCATCTTCTACACTATAAATAGTTGCCATTGTACCAACAAAAACTTCTCGAGCTGCAAATGATGTAAGTAAACCTATTCCCATTTTCCAATCATAACCTAAAGGCGCTACAACTGGTTCTATAATTTTCCCTAAAGTACCTAAATAAGAATGCTCCGATTGATAACTAGCAATTTTTGCATTTATTTCTGTTTCCGATAATGATGTATTCACTTCGTTTTTAACAATTTCTTTGGCATTTTTGAATTTATTGCCACCATTCGTTTGTAAAAACCAAATTACAATGGAAATTGCTAAAATAATTTTACCTGCACCAATCACAAATGCTTTTGTTTTTTCTAAAACTGTCATTGCAATATTCTTAACGGAAGGTATTTTATAATCAGGCAATTCGATTACAAAATAACTTTTTGCTTTTGTTTTAAGCGTTTTATGTAAGATGTAACCAGATGTTAAAGCTGCTACAAAACCTAATGTGTATAAACCTAAAAGTGTTAAACCTTGTAAATTAAACATTCCGTAACCTTTTTTAGGTATTACTAAGGCAATTAAAATGGCATAAACTGGTAATCTGGCACTACACGTTGTAAATGGCGTTACTAAAATAGTAATGAGTCGTTCTTTTTTGTTGCCAATATTTCTGGCCGACATTATTGCTGGTATTGCACAAGCAACTCCCGAAACTAAGGGAATGATACTTTTACCACTCATACCAAAACGACGCATAATTTTATCCATTAAAAAAACGGCACGACTCATATAACCTGTTTCTTCTAAAACTGCAACAAATAAAAATAGAATAACTATTTGTGGTATAAATATAATAACGCCACTAATACCTGCTATAATGCCATCTACTAATAAATCGGTTAGTTTGCCTTCTGGTAATTGGTTTCGGGTAAAATCGGCTAGTTTTGCGAATATCGAATCAATCCAATTCATTGGCGCTTCTGACCAAGCAAATACCGATTGAAACATTAGCAATAATAAACTTGCAAAAATAACATAACCAAATATTTTGTGCGTTACAACTCTGTCGATTTTCGCTCTTAAAGTGGTCGCTTTACTTTGATCTACCGAATAGGTTTTTTTAAGAATATTATTTATTTGTTGGTATCTTAAAACTGTTTCTTTATGCTGTAACTTAGATAATTTAGTATTGTCTTCCCTAAATTTTTCGATGTCTTTTTGTTCTTTTTCCGTTAAGGAAGACAAATCGTTTAATTGTGTTATCATTAACCAAACTTTATATAAAGAGTGATTTTTAAACGTTGTTTTTACTTCTTTGAAAAAAGTAGCATCCATTCGATTAGAAAAATCGGCTAATGCAGTTTTGTTAGTATTTTTAGGATTTAAGATTGCCTTTTTTAAAGCATCAATTCCTTTATTTTTTCTAGCACTAATTAAAAATATATCGGAATTTAATTCCTTTTTTAATAATTCAATATCTATACTAATTCCTTTTCGTTCTAACTGATCTTCCATATTAATGGCAAGAATCGTTGGAATTTCCAAATCTTTAATTTGTGAAAAAAGTAGTAAATTCCTTTTAAGGTTAACGACATCTGCAACAACAATCACAACATCTGGATAATCTTTAGAATCTTTATTAATTAAAGTTTCTAAAACAATACTTTCATCAATAGTATTGGGATTTATACTGTAAGTACCTGGCAAATCTAAAATGTTCGCTTTAACGGAATCGCCTAGTTTGCAAATACCTTGTTTTTTATCTACAGTAACTCCTGGATAATTACTAACTTTCTGGTTTAAACCTGTTAACTGATTAAAAAGGGAAGATTTACCAGTATTTGGATTACCAACTAAGGCGACGTTTAAGATTTTATTACTTCGCATAAATTCTTTGGTGCTGTAGTTTCTATTTTAATAAGTTCTGCAATTTCTCGTCTTATGGCAAGGTGACTTCCGTTAACAATAATGTACATTGGGTCGTTTAATGGCGCTATTTGAACCAATTCAACTTCCTTACCTGGCATACAACCCATTTCTAATAATTTTAATGGTATGTCATTAAAGCAAACTTCTTTTATTTTGCCTTTTTCGCCAATGCTCAAATCTGCTACAGTTGTCTCCAATTCTTATTTAGATTAATTATAAATAAAGTGCGAATGTATGAAAAATATTATGTTTAAATATGATAAATGTTAGTTGATTTACTAATTAACTTAAGTTTGAATGCTTGCGTCTTTTATCGGCAATAATAATTTTGAATGTTGGAAATTGAAAATTTAGATTTTATAAATTATTTTTCTTTTTTCAATAAATTTATATCTTCAATTATTTGTTGAATATCTTTTTTACTTGTGCCATCATAAAAACCTCTTATTTGTCTTTGTTTATCGATTAAAACAAATTGTTCGGTATGTATAAAATCTTGTTCATCGCCATCGCCTTCGTCTAAAACTGCCATGTATGATTTTCTTGCTAATTCATAAATGTGTTGTTTGTTTCCTGTAGTGATATTCCATTTTTCAGTAATAATACCCTTTTTTATGGCATATTTTTTTAAAATTGGTACGCTATCCATTATTGGTGTAACCGACATAGATAAAAACTTCACATCATTATCTTTTAAAAACTCGTCTTGCAAAGTCAACATATTGGTAGCCATAATTGGACAAATTGTTTTACAACGTGTAAAAAAAAATTCTGCTACATATATTTTATCTTGGTAGTCGTTTTGGGTAATTGTTTCTCCGTTTTGATTTATTAAGTTAAAATCCGCTATTTTATGACCATAAGAAATATGTTTTACTTTAGAATCTACTAATCTTGGGTTTATATCTACAGGATTATAAACAGGCAACTTTCGTTCTGCACTTGTCAAAAAATATATTATAGAAACCATTACAACTGAAAATATTGCTAAAAAAATTAAGGACGAATTGTAGTTTTTTTTTGCTTTCATATGTAAAATTTTATTGGTTTTAAATGTAGTTAAAACTATGTACTTTAGTGCGTTTTGCTTTTCTCGATGCTTCGGAACTAAAAACTTTTGCCACGAATTATCACTAATTTTCACGAACAATTAGCATTCTTACGTCTTTCATTTGGTAGATTTCAGTTTACAACCTAAACCTATGGATTTCCAGATCGTAGTGGTTTAGTTATGCAAATTTACAATTATCCTATTTTAAAAGTTCAAAAAATAGTAATAATCTTAAATAAACCACAAATAAAATTTACGTTTTTTTTACCAAGTTAAAAACCTTACTTTTGCACGTATTTTATTTTAAATCAACATACATAAATGACCGTATTTATTCAAATTGCACAATTCGTTTTAATTATTTCTATTTTAGTAATTCTTCATGAATTAGGGCATTTTATTCCTGCAAAGTTGTTCAAAACTAAAGTGGAAAAATTTTATTTATTTTTTGATTATAAATTTTCTCTATTTAAAAAGAAAATTGGCGATACAGTTTATGGTATTGGTTGGATTCCTTTTGGCGGTTACGTGAAAATTGCTGGTATGATTGATGAAAGTATGGACAGAGAGCAAATGAAATTACCACCAAAATCTTGGGAATTTAGATCTAAACCAGCTTGGCAAAGATTAATTATTATGCTTGGTGGCGTTACGGTAAATTTCTTTTTAGCCTGGTTTATTTATAGTGCTTTATTAATAACTAATGGCGACACTTATATAGATAATGACAAGTTAACTTATGGAATTTATGTGGATGAAATTGGCGAAAAATTAGGTCTTAAAAAAGGAGATAAAGTTATCTCAGTCGATGATAAAAAAATTGAAAAATTTGATAATTTGCCTTTTGATATTTTATTAGGCGATAAAATGACCGTAAACAGAAATGGAAGAACCGTTTCTTTTGAATTAAAAGATGAAGTAAAAAAACTAGTTTTAGAAAGTCAAGGTAAAGGTTTTATTGATCTTGCTTTTCCTGCTGTTATTGATTCTGTAATACCAAATTCTCATGCAAGTAGAGCCAAATTAATGAAAGGTGATCAAATAATAATGGTTAACAATGTGCCAACTGATTATTGGATAGATTTGGTTAAAAAAATTCAAGGTACTAAAAAAGATACTTTAAATTTAGTAGTAAAAAGAAATAGCAATATTATTAGTTTAAAGGTTTTTGTGCCAGATAGTTCAAGAATAGGAATTACACCTAAATCCTATGATTTTATTAAAACTGACAAATACACATTTGCACAATCTATCCCAAAAGGATTCTCGCAAACTATTGATATACTAGTAAAACAAGTAAGACAATTCAAATTAATTTTCAACAAAAAAACGAAAGGTTACAAACATGTAAAAGGACCAATTGGCATTGTTTCTATGATGCCTCCAACTTGGAATTGGTTATTTATTTGGAAGTTTACCGCAATGTTTTCTGTTTGGTTAGCATTCCTTAATTTATTACCAATACCAGCATTAGATGGCGGACATATTGTGTTTTTATTATACGAAATGATTTCTGGTAGACCTGCAACAGAAAAAGTTATGGAAATGGCTCAAATAGCCGGTTTTATAATTGTAATGAGTTTGATGTTATTGGTCTTTGGTAGCGATATTTATCATTTGATATTTGGATGATAGATTAGTTAAAATTATTGAAATTCTTATATTGTTTTTTCTTATTTACTTAGCAAGGAGGTCATTTTGTTTCTACAAAAATTTATCCTAAAGAAAAAAGTTGTCTGCTAATTTTAAACTTTTAATTCTTTTAATTAGAATATAACAAAGTTAATTAGGTATTTGTTTTGCAACAAAAATTTTAATTATACGTTACATTTAATTAAAGTAATACATTTTATTCCTATTAAAAATGGACACTAAACTAACTGTAAATTTTGAAGAATCCAAAAATTTATTTCGATTTATATTTTCAGATGGCGTAATTATAGAAAAAGAAAAAGCACATTTTGAGAGCATAAATATTTTAAAAAGAAAAAGTGTCATTCTGTCTTTTAATAGAGAGGATGATAAATGGAATAATTATATTTTATGGTCTAATGGAGAAGTAGAAATAATTGAACGTAAAGAATGTGAATGTGGATTGCCAAAATATAAAGAAAATTTTACACCAACAGAATATGAAATGTATATCACATTATTCGAAAAATGGGTAGCAAAAGGAAAATTTGAATATTCTGATGACAACACATTTAAACTCAATGAAGTTGTTGCTCAATTTGATAAAAAGCAGTGGTTAGAAGATGTTACATATCATAAGTTTGAATGTGTACAATGTAATGAAGAGCTAATAATTTCAATCAATACCTACAGAGGTGGAGGTAGTGGTTTTTATAGAAATAAAAAATGATAATAGAAGAAACAAAGGAAGGGTTAATTAGCAAAATTATAAAAATTGTTTTACAAGCAGCAAATAATTCTTCCGATCAATGGGTTTATGCAGGATATATTTTCTCTGTAAGAAAAGGTAGTACAGAAATGATTGACTTCTTTTTTGATGAAAAAAATCAACGAGGATTTCTTGAGGATAAGGATTGGTTTAAATTATTAAGAAATAACTTTAAAAACTTACATAAAATTACGCTTACAGAAGAAAAATGTTGTTGGGTTGTATTCTAAAATAGAAAACTAATGAATGAAGTAAAATCAGGAAATATTGTTTTGCAACAATTTATGTTTTATGCTATAATTATTATTGTGCTTATTATGATAATTTATGGTGTGCAAAAAGTATATTCTGGTGTAAAGAAAAAGCAAAAATGGGCTAAAACAACTGCTACATTATTAATAATTTTATTGGTTTTTTTAATTATTGGTGGTATTATTTTTTATATTTATGCCTTAGCACTAGGAGAAGCTTTTTCAACAGGGTTATAAAAAATAAAATTTAATTTATGAAAACCGCTATTAAAATAATAAGTCTAGTAGCAATTTTGAGTATTGGTTATATTATTTATAATTTTTTTTATCCTATCAAGTTTGTAGAAAAAGATAAGTTAAAAACAAAATTTATAAAAATTGATAATCCGTTTGGTGATGCTAATTATTATCTTGTAGAAAAATATTTATATTCAAAAAAAGAAATGTCATTTGGTTTTGGTGGTGGTAAATCTTATGTGCAAGATTATTATGGTTCTGGTCTTGCCAATGCAACTAAAAAAATTATGATTGTTCCAACCGAAAACAATAATATAAGTTTCACAAAAGCAGTTGGATATAATAAAAACCAACAACTTGATACCGTTAATTTAATAAAATCTTCTATAATTAAAAACAGTATAAAAACAATCACTTTTTACAAACCAAACGGATTGCCTTTTAATTATAAAAATAGATTTTTAAATGATATAGTAATATTGCCGTCAGGAAAAAAATTGGGTTATTTATTTGATTTTAAAACCAACACCTATCGTACAGGTATTTCTGAATTGCGATTTTTAAACCCCGATAAAATAATGATTAGAACTGTAAAACTTAACGATAGTTTAAAAAAATACACTAAGTTTTTTGGTGTAATTTCAGCAAAAGGAGATACTATTGTTCCTATAAATAAATCTTCTGAAAAAGAAGCATTAGCATTGATGAAAAAGTAATCTTCTTTTAGTTTAGAAAATAATTACCTTAAAGAATAGAAAAATAAATAAAAACAATGTACATAAAAACAATATCTATATTATTTCTTTCTGTACTCTTTTTTGCTTGTTCTAACAAAAAAGAAAAGATCCCTTTAAAAAATAACTCAAAATTAAATACTTTAACGCAAAAGTCTAAAACCATTAACGCACTTATAGGGTTTCCTTTTAATTTTAGTCAAGAAGTATTAGATGTTTGAGCAACAAAAGATTCATTACAGCAACTATTTAGTGATAAGGAAAATGAACAACACTTTGAAGTTTATTATATAGAAAAAACAACTAAAACAAAACCCAAATCTAAAAAAATTAGATTTAAAATAGCAGCAGTTTATAAAGGTGATAAATACACAGACGGCAATTACAGAAATTTATTTTGAAGGCCTAGAAGAACATTAAATAGAAATATTAAAAAAATGAAAAAAACAAAACACATAATAATAGTAAATAGTATTGCATTGCTGCTAATTATATTTAGTTATACGCAAAAACACTTTCCTTCTTTATTAAATTTTTCAGACAAACATTATCAAAAAACAGGAGGTGATGGACTTACAGATGGATTGTTTTTAGATTTATTTTTATACGGTTGTATATTTCTTTTTTTTATATTTAATAGTGTACTTTTAATTCAATTTATTAAAAGAAAGTATAAAAAAGGGATTCTAATATCAGGAGTTTTTCTTGTTTTACTAATTACTGTACAAATTACCATAAGCAACCTACGCAAACATAAGCGTGCTGAAACTGAAGAAGAAAAATTAGTTTGGGTAAAAAAAGCAAAGACAGTTAATTTCAGTTCAGAAAAACTAAAAATACAATTTTCTTATACAGACATTATGCCAGGTAATAAAAAGGTTGTTGTTCAAGAAAATAGTAATCAAATTACTATCTATACCGAAGGCTATAAAGAAAGAGCAGACAGAATACTGCTTTTAAAAAAGGATGCTACAGGATCACTTTCAGAATTTTTAACTAAAAAAGATAAAGAGCTGAACACAGGATTTTTTGATACAGATCGTCACAATTTTAATAAAAAATTAGAAGTAGTAGAAATGTATAAATTTGATACTGAAGCTTTACAGAAGCATACAGGATTAACTTTTGAAGATTTAGGTATCTCAAAATACAATGAGACAGAAAAAGTATATTTTGTTTCAAACACCAAATATCCATCTCGTTACTATGCAATTATTTTAATGCCTGCTAATGAAAGAGCAGCGAATAAACCACGTTTAGAATCTTTTGAAGGTTTAGATCACAACACCCATTATTTTATTGCTGATAGTTGGTACAAAAGTTTGAATATTTTAGAATAAGAACATACCTAAAAAAAAGTATAACCTAATGAAAGAGATAGAACTCAATACATCGCTCACTTTTCAAGAGTTGTTTAAACAATACCAAGAAGTATGGGATGATTGTTATTTAGGATATGTAATTATTCCAAATAAGTCAAAATTAGATGATTATAAATCTATCACTCAACATATATCAAATCAGAAAATGTATGATTTTTATCCATGGTTAAATGAAAAAGAACAAATACAGTTGCCAAAAAACGGTTTGCACGAAATAAATCAATTTGAATTTATAGTCAATCTTGTAGAAATGGCAAAAGAAGCCATAAACTATGGAAGCCATAAAAAAATATCTAATAATGCATTAAATATACTAGCTCAAACATTTGTAAATGAATTTCATAACCCGAAATACTACAGTAATTTTGAGGGAAATAATTGGACTCCTGTTACATACCATAGTAGAGATAGTTTTTTATGTGTTGTCAATAATCAAAAAATAGGGATGTGGCTAAGTATTGATGATGAATAAACTATAACGAATAAAAAAATAATAAAGAAATTAATACTGAGAAAATTATGATTAACGCAATCAAATATATTGTGCTATTTTTACTAGTCACATTTATCTCTTGCTCTGAAAAGGAAAAAACTATTACCTATATT
>JAMONN010000026.1 GCA_027065775.1 Flavobacteriaceae bacterium
ATTCCGGCAATAGAAACCACAGATGCTTATGATTTAGATGGAAATGAAACAATGGTAACCAAAAATATACCAATGCAGCATAAAAACTTTATCAATACTGTTACAAATGATTCGGTAAGCATTATTCATTATTTAGATAATACTAGTTTTCATTTTTATAATGATGTGGCTTTTGCAAATAAACAAAAAGGAGTAATTGTTGGAGGAGCAGGACTAAAAATAAGAACAACTACAAATGGCGGATTGCATTGGCAAGAAAACAGATTTTCTAAATTTGCAAACTCTTTTCATTCAGTAAGTATAAATAACCAATCTATTTTTGCTGTAGGAGAATCGAAATACATTTATAAAAGTACTGATTTTGGTAAACATTGGGCAACATACAACACTAACTTCTTGATTAATAAAACTAATGATAAAGATGGGAAAATACAAAAACACACGCCACGTTTTTATAAAATAAAATTTTACAATAATACAGGTATTGTTATAGGTGATTATGATAAAATTAGAAAGGCAAAACCAATACTTTTAAAAACTATTGATAGCGGTAAGCATTGGCAAATACTCAAACCAATTGGACTTAAGAATACTGAAACTGGAATTTCTGATCTAGTAATGTTATCCGAAAAAAACATGTTTATTGTTACATTTAAAGGCAATTGTTATAAAAGTATAGATGGCGGAATACATTGGAAATTAATTTTTAATGATGAAGCATTGTCTTTAAATTCAATTGATTTTATTAATGAAAATCAAGGTTATATTGGCGGAACGGCTAGTACATTATTTTACACTAAAGATGGCGGAAAAACATGGAAAAAAATAAACTTATTTTCTGAAGAAGAAGGTGTTATTTATTATCAAAATTTTGCTAATAAAATAAAAAGAGTTTTACCTAATCAACATGCAATAAATATTACAAACATTAAATATATTAACAATACTACTGCTTTAATTACTTTAGCTAACAGCACTCAAGAATTTGAAAAAGCTTTTTTATATAAAATAAATCAAGATTTAGAAACGGTAAAATCGGTGTTACATAAAAAGGATACTACACTTTTGTTTAAAGGTAATTCTTACGGATTCTTTAAACTTAAAAAGAATTTATTTTTACTTGACAGAAATAATTTATACAAACTAAAGTTAAATTAATATAAAGTTGACTCTGATGATTAGCAAAAAAAAATCATCTTAAAAATTAATTTAAGACGATTTTTAATTATGGGATATTTTATTATTTATTCAACTAAAATAATTACTTTGTTTTCGCTCATTTCTATAGTTCCAGATTCAATTTCTAAATGTGTATAGCCATTATCGCCTTTGGTAAACTTATCTTGAAATGCTTCATCGATTTCTATTGAGCCTTTGATTTTAACAATTCCGTTTTTTAATAAAGAAACAATTGGTGCGTGATTGTTTAACATTTCTTAAAATATTACCAATACCAACTTTAGATGGAGGTCATATCATATTTTTATTATACGAAATGATATCTGGAAGACCTGCAACCGAAAAAGTAATGGAAATTGCTCAAATTATTGGCTTTGTAATCATAATGAGTTTAATGGCTTTGGTGTTTGGTAGCGATATTTATCATTTAATTTTTGGGTAGATTATTACATTTCCTCAAAAAATTCTTTAATTGTAATTTCGTGAGCATCTAATATTCTTAAAAAAGTACGAATTGTAAAATTAGTACCTTTTTCCATACGCCAATATTGAACTCTTGGAATTTTATGTTCCCACGCAAAAAATTCATGACTACCATAACCTTTTTCAATACGTAGTTTTTTAATATGATTTGCTATTTGTAATATTCTATCGTCCATTTTTACTTTACAAATATCTTTCTAGTTTCTAAAACAACAACATATTACATAGAGTTGTGTTAAATGGGTTTCATAAATGAAATAAAATTTATATATTAGCGTTTTTTAAACATAAATTTGATGTTTGAAATTAGTTGGGGAACTTAAAAATGCTATGAAACAAATATTTCCGAAAGAGATAATTGATAGTACCATTGAGGTACATCGGTTTAAAAACACGGTTAATAGTAAAATTATTTATACAATTTTACTATTAACAATAATTGCAGTAATTGTTGCTATGCCATTTATCTATTTAGACCTATACTCAACAGCAAGGGGAATTATTAAACCAAAAAAAGAGAGAAACCAAATTATTTCATTATTTTCTGGTAAAGTAGATTCCATTTTTATTAAACAAAACCAATTTGTTAATAAAGGTGATACTTTACTTATAGTAAATAATGAGATTGGCAAAGAACGGAAACATTTATTAGTTGAACAAATAGATGATAGTGAACTGTTTATTAAAGATTTAACTTATTTGTTAAACGCTAAAAAAATACGGTATAAAAAAATAGAATCTTATAAATATAAAAAAGAACTACTAGAATATGAACAAAAAATAAAAGGTCTAAGAACACGGTATGATAAAGCAAAAAGAGATTTTTTGAGACAAGATAAGTTGTATAAAAAAGATGTTATTGCTAAGATGGAACATGAAAATAGTAAATATACTTACGATTTAGCAATAAACGAATTAAGCCAATTTAAAAAACAGCAAAAGAATAGTTGGCAAGCTAGTTTAACGCAGCTTGAAAACCAAATTAAAGAGTTTGATAGTAATTTAAAACAGTTTGATAAAGAAAATGAAAACTATACAATTACAGCACCAATAAGTGGTACAATTCAAAATTTAATTGGTTTAGAAAATGGTAGTTTCATTAATGGTGGAAATCCAATTGCTGAAATTTCACCTGATACAGATTTGATTGCAGAATGCTTTGTTTCACCATCAGATATTGGTTTGTTAAAATCTAAAAGTGAAGTAAAATTTCAGATAGATGCCTTTAATTATAATCAATGGGGAATGGCAACTGGAACAGTTATTGACATTGGAAAAGATATTACAATAATTGATAAAAAACCAATGTTTAAGGTAATTTGTAAAATCAACCAAGAACATTTAACGCTAAAAAATGGGTTTGAAGGAAAACTGAAAAAAGGAATGACATTTAATGCTCGGTTTTTTATTATTAGACGCTCTGCTTTTGATTTACTTTATGATAAAATTGATGACTGGTTTGTGTCTAATGATTAAAATGGAACACAGATGACACGGATTTTACTGATTTCCACAGATTTTGTATGAATAAATATAAAAGCGAATAAAGAACGAATGTCATTTCGACAGAGCCTGAAAGTGCGACGAGAAATCTTAATTAGCTATAAACAAATAATCAAATTAACAAATCAACATTTTTAAATGTCTAAAATTGCAATAAAACAACATGATATTACCGATTGCGGTGCAGCTTGTCTAGCATCTATATCTGCACATTATAAATTAGAAATACCTATTGCACGTATAAGGCAATATGCTAGTACAGATAAAAAAGGCACTAATGTTTTGGGCTTGTTAGAAGCGGCACAAAAATTAGGCTTTGAAGCAAAAGGAGTAAAAGGCGATTTAGATAGTTTGTCTAAAATACCAAAACCTGCTATTGCACACATAATTGTAAAAGAGCGTTTACACCATTATGTAGTTATTTATAAAGTTACCAAAACCCATATTACTATTATGGATCCTGGCACAGGAAGATTACGTAAAAAAACCATTACTCAATTTAAAAAAGAGTGGACAGGTGTTTTAGTTATTTTATTACCAGATGAAAGTTTTAAAAAAGGAAATGAAAAAGTATCCGTTTTAAAACGATTTTGGTTTTTATTAAGACCACACAAATATGTATTATTTCAAGCATTAATTGGCTCAATAATATATACGCTATTAGGTCTATCAACTTCGATTTATATACAAAAAATAACTGACCATGTTTTGGTTGGTGGCAATACCAAACTACTTAATTTATTAAGTGTTATTATGATTGTTTTGTTAGTATTAAAAATATTTATTGGTGTTTTTAAAGACATCTTTATTATAAAAACAGGACAACAAATAGATGCAAGACTCATATTAGGATATTACAAACACTTATTTAAATTACCACAACAGTTTTTTGATACCATGCGTGTTGGTGAAATAATATCTAGAATTAATGACGCTGTAAAAATTAGAGTTTTTATTAATAGTACCTCTTTAAGTTTAATGGTCAATTTTTTTACAGTAATCTTTGCTTTTATTTTAATGTTTAGTTACTATTGGAAATTGGCTATAATTATGTTGGCAATTATACCTTTATATTTAATTATCTATTTTATTACCAATAGATTAAATAAAAAAACAGAACGTACCATTATGGAGCGTTCAGCAGAATTAGAATCTCAATTGGTGGAATCTTTAAATGCAGTTGGCACTATTAAACGTTTTGGTTTAGAAGATTATGCCAATATTAAAACAGAAACACGCTTTATTAATTTATTGCATATTGGTTTAACATCTGCCTTTAATAGTATTTTTACAGGTACTTCTACACAAACTATTTCACAAACATTTACCATTATTTTATTATGGACAGGCACTTATTTTGTAATAGACCAAGAAATTACTCCTGGAGAATTAATGTCTTTTTATGCTATTATCGGTTATTTTACAAGCCCAATTGCTGGTTTAATTGGTGCAAATAAAACCATACAAAATGCCTTAATTGCGGCTGATCGTTTATTTGAAATTATGGATTTAGAACGTGAAGAAACAGGTAATAAATTTAAACTAACAGCAGATAAAATTAATGATATAAATTTTAAAGGTGTAAATTTTAGATACGGTTCTCGTGTTAATGTATTTAGTGACTTTAATTTAAAGATTAAAAAAGGAAAAATAACTGCTATAATAGGCGAAAGTGGTTCAGGTAAATCTACATTAATATCATTATTGCAGAATATTTACCCAATACAAAGTGGTAGTATTACTATTGGTGATGTTGATTTACAATATATAGAAAATAAAAGTTTAAGAGAATTAGTAAGTGTTGTGCCGCAAAAAATAGATTTATTTGCAGGTAATGTTATAGATAATATTGCTGTTGGCGAATTTGAACCCAATATGGAGCGTATTCTAAATATTTGTAAAAGTATCGGCATACTTGAATTTATTGAAACATTACCAAACAGTTTTAATACTTATTTAGGTGAAAACGGAGCAACACTTTCAGGTGGTCAAAAACAACGTATTGCAATTGCAAGAGCGTTATATAAACAACCCGAAATATTAGTTTTAGATGAAGCAACATCTTCATTAGATACCACCTCTGAAAATTACATACAACGTACTATTGCTAATTTAAGAGAAAACAACAAAACTATTATTGTAATTGCACACAGATTAAGTACTGTTGTTCATGCAGATACTATTGTAGTTTTAGACAAAGGTAAAGTTATAGAACAAGGTAGTCATATAGAATTATACAAACAAAAAGGACATTATTTTAAGTTATGGGAGCAACAAACTATGTATTGATTTTTATTTTCACACAGATTTTCGCAGATTTCACAGAACTGATTAGAAAAATAATTAAATCTGCGGTATCTGCGAAAATCTGCGTGTAAAAAATACTAATAAAACACAAATTAACATTTTAAAACTATGAAAACACTAAAACAATTAGAAAGATTAAAAAAAATGCATCAATTAATAAAAATTGGTAGCACTGGAACACCGAAAGAATTTGCTGAAAGATTAAATTTAAGCGTTAGCCAATTATATTATATACTAGATGATTTAAAAATAAAAGGTTTTCCTATAAAATATTCAAGAAGTTTACAAAGTTATGAGTATAATGATTTTTGTGAATTAGAAGTTACATATTCGGCACAACTACCAGGGCAAACGCATTAAAACTCAAATAATATGTACGGGTAAATAATCACATAAATCGTTAAATATCAATTAATTAAATTTGTTTAATTGATTATAAATGTGTATATTGTATTGATAATCA
>JAMONN010000027.1 GCA_027065775.1 Flavobacteriaceae bacterium
ACCAATTGTATTTCTAACAGCAAAAACCATGAAAGAAGATGTTCTTAAAGGTTATCAAGTTGGAGCAGATGATTATTTAAATAAACCATTCGATTCAGAAGTATTATTATATAAAATCAGCGCTATCTTAAATCGTAAAAAAGAAGATGCCGATGATAATGCAGATATCATAGAATTTAATATCGGAAAGTTTCATTTAAATACAAATTTACGACACTTAACTTTTAACGGAAGTAGTGAAAAAGACGCAAGAAAATTATCACCAAAAGAATGTAAATTATTGCGTTTATTAGCAATCCATAAAAATGATTTAATGCCTCGTGAATTGGCACTAACAAAAATATGGAGAGATGATAACTATTTCACTTCTAGAAGTATGGATGTTTATATTGCAAAATTAAGAAAATACCTAAAACCAGATCAAGATGTAGAAATTATCAATATTCATGGTGAAGGATTTCGATTGGTAGAAAAATAAAAGGTTTGTTTTTATATTTTAGATTATTTTTTTACTAAAAATTAGTAAATTGCGTTTATAATAATTTTTGATATGAGAGAAAAGAGTCTATTCTTACTATTTAGTTTTATAATATTAACAGTTTTTGCACAAGTTCCTCCAGATACTGTTTGGCATCCTGTGGAACCTTCAGAAATACCACAACCAGAATATTTAATACCTTATAATGATGTTGCACATAATATAGACGTAACAAGAATTAGCGATGCTGCGGTTTTTGGTTTCCCTGATGGCGTTGGTGAATTACGAGCACCATATTCTAAAACACAAGCTTGGAATATGGACATGACTAAAATAGCCATTGGTTTTGGTAGTATTTTAAATGCGGATGATTATTCCTTTTATAAAACTCTAAACAATGCAATTCCAGCAAACGGATTTAACGATGGAAAATGGTCACATTTAGATGCTGATATTCGTTATTTATGTAATAATAATAATTTTTATAAAATTAATATTGAAACAGAACAGTTAGATTTACTATACACATTTGCTGTTGAAGAAGCACGAATAGGACCTTTTGAAGGTAATATTTCTGCTAATGATAAATATGTTGTAATAACAGATCATATAGGATTTCAAGCATATTTATATGATATTGAATTGAATATAATTATTTCAGAAAAAACTTTTGATAATAACGGTTTTGATTGGGCAACAATAACGCCATGGAGTGATTATATTGCAGTATCGAATAATAATACAGGCGTAGTTGAATTATATGATTTAGATTTTAATTTTTTAAGAAATTTAAGTAATAATCAACAACATGCAGATTTTGGAATTGACTCCTTTGGTAACGAAGTTTTAGTACAAGTAACACCATTATCAATGACTAGGTTAGATAACGGAGAAGTGACAGATCTTATCGACGAAGCTTTAGTTTGTGGTAATTATACATTTGACCCTAGTATTGCAGGTCATATTTCTTGTAGAAATTTTGATTTTCCAGGTTGGGCTTTAGTTTCTACACCAAATTCAGAACCATGTACAAATGGTATTGGTTTTTATACTATAACGGAAATATTTGCTATAAAACTTGACGGAAGCGGTACAATTAGACATTATGGTTATAGTTATAGCGATTATATAAATTATGAAGGCGAAGCAGCAGCATCTTTTAGTCCAGATGGTACTAAGGTAATATTTAGTTCTAGTTGGAATCTTTTTGGAACTAATGATGATAACACATTGGCTTATATTGCCGAATATAAAAATCCGCTTTTAATTGATGATAATACAATTGATTTATTCAATATTTATCCAAACCCGACAGATGGTTTTGTTAATTTTCAAACGAATACAGATAAAATATCTTTTATAGAAATTTATACAATTTTAGGGAATAAAGTAAAAACAGCAGTAATTAGCAATGAAAATAATATTAATATTTCATCACTAAATAATGGCATTTACTTCTTAAAAATTAATTTATCAGATGGTAATTATCAAATTAAGAAAATAGTTAAAAACTAAAACAATCTGTAAAATTTAATCGTATTTCTGATAAGACTTTTCTTCTACTAAATTAGAACCAGTAAGTTTGTTGATATCACGTTTGATTTCGCTACGTTTATCATTCGTAAAATAAACTGCACGCGCAGTTTTTACAAAGGCATCACCAAAATCTTTATCACGTTCTAAATCACGAATATCATCTTCAATATTCCATAATTCTTGGTTAATATTTAATAAAGCAATATATAGTTCATGATCTTTTTTGATGATCTCCGAAACAGCTTTGTCTAAAACAGCATATTCATTACGCAAGTTTTTTAACTTTGCTTCGTCTTTTATGTGTTTTAATTTAATTTCGATAATGGTTAATTTATCTGCTATTTCACCGTTGGATACTTCTATTTTCATGTTGTATAAATTATTTTACAAAGATACATAAAGTTTATTGGTTGTTTAAATTGATGTTTAGAAAAAATTTGGTTCAGGTATTGCATGCAACACTTTTGGTGAATATTATTTATGAATAGAAAGAATCAAATATAAAATAGAATATTATTCATTTGGTTTTAATTATTATAATATTTTCGTTAACTTTACAACTAAATATATAAACAATGTCTATAAAAAAATATAAATTGCTTATATATTTTGTATGTTAGTCACAATTAAAAAAAATGAGTCAATTACATGTAAATCATATTAAATCGCAAGTTGAAAAAGACTTTAAAGACATAATTGATTTAAGTGATGTAGAAAGTGCTAAAGGAAAAAATTTAGAAAACTTTTTACTAACTCGTTCATTAGCAGCATATGCTTTAAAACATCATACTCAAATATCTACAACAATAGCAGCGGAATCTATTACTGACGGAGGAAATGACAATGGAATTGATGCTGTTTATTACGATGTTCACTCTAAATACTTATTTCTCATTCAATCAAAATGGATTCACAATGGAAAAGGGGAACCTGATAATGGTGAAGTTAAAAAATTCATAAGTGGAATAAAGGATTTATTAAATTTTAGATTTGACCGATTTAATGAAAAAGTCCGTAAAAAAGAAGTGATTATTAAAAATGCAGTTTGTGACCCAAAAACAAAATATCAAATTATCCTCACATATACAGGTATAAATGACCTTGCTGAACCTTCAAGAAGAGATTTTGGAGATTTATTAAATGAGTTAAACGATGCAAGTGAATTAGTTTATCTATCAATTTTTAATCAAAAACGAATTCATACATCATTAATTATTTCTACTGAAAGTCAGGAACCAATAGACCAAGAAATTCAATTAAAATTCTTTGGAAAAATTACGGAACCTTACATTGGTTATTACGGTCAAGTAAATGGTGTTGAAATATCAAGTTGGTGGGACAAATATCGTAAAAGTCTTTTTGCGAAAAACATAAGAGGTGTCCTTGGAGAAACAGATGTAAATAAAGATATAACGAGAACATTAGATGAAAACCCTGAACATTTTTGGTTTTTTAATAATGGTATTACACTTGTTGCAGATTCGGTTGAAAAAAACATGGTTGGCGGTGCTTCTACAGATTTTGGACAGTTTACTTGTAAGAATATAAGTATTGTAAATGGAGCTCAAACTGTAAGTACAATTGGTAAATTTGGAGAAGAAAATCAATCAAAATTAGAAACCGTTTATGTTCCTGTCAGAATAATTCAATTAAAAGATGCAGAAGAAAATTTCGGGCAAAAAATCACAAAAGCAAATAACACACAAAACAGAGTTAAAAATCGAGATTTTGTAACTTTTGACCAAGAGCAAACAAGAATACGAGAAGAATTACTAATAGATGGAATAGATTACAGAATTAGTAGAGGAGAATACGAAAAAAACGATCAAATTTCATTTGATTTAGTTGAAAGTACTTCTGCTCTATCTTGTGCATCTGATGATGTTTCAATTGTTGTGCAACTAAAAAGGGAAATAGGTTTATTATGGGATGATTTAGAAAATGCACCGTATAAAAAATTATTTAACCCAAAAGTTACAGGGAGATTTGTATACAACTGTGTTCGTACTCAAAGAATTATAGAACAAGTCATCAAGAAAAAACAAACTGATTTAGTTTCAGGTAGAGATAAAAGTATTGCCATTCATGGAAATAGAATAATATCATTATTGGCATTTAAAACAATAAAAACGAAAAAATATTCTGAAAATAAATTTAATTTTGATGATGTGAATTTAGTTTCTGTTATGGAAACAAAAGTAGAATCCATTTATAATATTTTAAAAAACATCATTGATTCTGAATTTGAAAAGGCGATAATTGTAACTCTTTTCAAGAATAAAACTAAATGTGAATACATAGTCGGAAAAATAAAAGTGGTTAACAATAGTTATAGTTAATAAGGGTTTTGGTGCTTAATTCAAAGGTTAGTGCATTTTACAAAGTCCGCAAAATTTACAATTATTTGAAATTTTTATAATAAAATAGAACACTAGTGGAAAATCACCAGAATAAATTAATTGTGTTTCAAAATAAAAACATTCGTAGAATTTGGCACGAAAATGAATGGTTTTATGCTGTTGTGGATATTATTGAAGTACTTACTGAAAGTGCTAAACCAAGAGATTATTGGTACAGAATTAAGAAAAGAGCATCTGAAAATGAAAAAATGGAGTTGTCGACAATTTGTCGACAACTGAAAATTCAATCGAAAGATGGTAAAAAATATAATACCGATTGCTCTAATACAGAAGGTGTTTTTAGAATAATACAATCAATTCCATCACCTAAAGCAGAGCCATTTAAAAGATGGTTAGCAAAAGTTGGTAAAGAAAGATTAGATGAAATAGAAAACCCTGAATTAGCTCAAGAGCGAATGAAGGAATTGTATGAACAAAAAGGTTATCCTAAAGATTGGATTGATAAGCGATTAAGAGGAATTGCTATTCGCCAAAACCTAACAGATGAATGGAAAGAAAGAGGTATAAAAGAACATAGAGATTATGCTATTTTAACTGCTGAAATTTCAAAAGCAACTTTCGGAATGACACCAAGTGAGTACAAAGAATATAAAAAAATACCTGTAAAATCTAAAGCCAACTTACGTGACAATATGGACGATTTAGAATTGATTTTTACAATGTTAGGAGAACGTGTTACTACTGAAATTTCAAAAAAAGAAAAACCAAATACCTTTTCAAAAAATAAAAAGGTTGCACAAAGAGGTGGAAAAGTAGCAGGAAATGCACTAAAAGAAACGGAAAAAGAATTGGGAAGAAATGTTATAACGAACAAAAATAATTGAATAGCGATAATCAATTAAAATTAGAGGAATAACTACTAATAAATTGAGATATTCAAATAACACTATTTCTCCAATCGCAATTGAACCCTTTTTCTAACCACATCAATCTCTAAAACTTTAACTATAATATGTTGTTGTAAACTCACAATTTTATTTTATTTCCTTCTTTTTTTTGAAACTATATTTGTAACCAAAACTAATTTGAGTACTAGAGTTATAAATAATACCACTACTGCCATATAATGAAATGCCTGTAGATTCTGTTCCTTTTTTTGTTCCTCCAAAAATTTCTAAATCAATATATACTGTGGAATTATTAGACATAAAATAATTAAAACCTAAACCAAAAACACTACCAAAATATTCCGTTTTATAAGTGTTGAAATCTAAATTACTTGAGTAGTTATAATAATTGCTTTCTAGTTCTTTGTTATATACACCACCAATTTTTAAATTTGCTTTTAAATTTCGATAAATTTTAAATTCCCATTTAACATTTAATGGTATGGCAATACTTTTACCTTTAAAAGTACCAAAACGACTAGAAGTACCAAAAAAACCAGAGGAACCTTCTTGAGAAAACGAAACTCCTGTTTCAAAATATTTTAATTTTGTTGAAACACTCCATTTTTTAGAAAAATAATATTCTGCAAGTAAACCGCCTTGTATTGAAAAATCATTTTTTTCTAAATTAATTATAGATGTTCCAACTTCAGCACCAAAGTACCATTTCTTATTAGGATTAATGATTTCGTTTGTTTGAGAATTAATATTTGGTATAAAAAAACTAAATATTATAATTGGCAAAAATGTACGTTTCATAATTTTATTTTTTAGTTAAAAGAGTACTTACTTTTTTGCACAAATAGTATGCCAACTTATAGTTATTTCTCCAATCGCAATTGAATCCTTTTTCTAACCACATCAACTTCTAAAACTTTAACCATAATATGTTGTTGTAAACTCACAATTTCGTTTGGATCTTTTACAAAAGTGTCTGATAAATTTGAAATATGAATTAAACCACTTTCTTTAATACCAATAGAAACAAAGCAACCAAAAGCGGTAATATTATTAACAATGCCAGGTAAAATCATTTGAGGTATTAAATCATTAATCGTTTTTATATTTGGGTCATAAGAGAAAACTTTTGCTTTTTCTCTTGGATCTAATCCGGGTTTTTCTAATTCTTTTTTAATATCTTGTAATGTTGGTAATCCGAATTTATCCGTTACAAAATCAGTTAACTGTAGATTGGACAATAATGATGAATTTCCGATTAAATCGGAAGTTGTTTTACCTAATTTAACAGCCATTTTTTTAACAACACCGTAACTTTCAGGATGAACAGCCGAATTATCTAACGGATTATCACCATCTTTAATTCTTAAAAATCCAGCGCCTTGCTCGTATGCTTTTGTGCCTAATCTTGGTACTTTTTTAATTTGAAGTCTTGTTTTAAAAGCGCCATTTTCGTTTCTATAATTCACAATATTTTCTGCTAATTTTTCACCAATTCCAGATACCGAAGTCAATAATGATTTACTTGCCGTATTTATATTTACACCAACTAAATTTACGCAACTTGACACTACAACATCTAATTCGTCTTTTAATTTTGTTTGATCCACATCATGTTGGTATTGCCCAACGCCAATAGATTTTGCGTCTATTTTAACCAATTCTGCTAATGGATCTTGCAATCTTCTACCAATAGAAATCGCGCCTCTAACCGTAACATCTTGTTTAGGAAATTCGTCACGAGCAATTTTAGAAGCCGAATAAATAGATGCGCCAGCTTCAGAAACTACAAAAACACCAATTTCTGTGTCAAATTTTATTTTTTTTACTAATTGTTCTGTTTCACGCGATGCAGTTCCGTCGCCAATAGCAATAAATTCTATTTGATGCTTTTTGACTAATTCGCTTATTTTTTTACTTGCTAAAACCGAATCGTTTTGTGGTGCATGCGGAAAAATAGTTTCGTATTGTTTAAAATTACCGCGTTTGTCTAAACAAACTACTTTACAACCACTTCTAAAACCTGGATCTATTGCTAAAACTTTTTTTTCGCCTAATGGCGCACCTAATAATAATTGCTTTAAGTTTTGTGCAAAAATAGCAATAGCAGTTTCGTCTGCTTTTTCTTTAGATTGCTGTAAGATTTCATTGGATAGAGCAGGAGCAAGTAACCTTTTAAAAGCATCCTCAATAAATTTTTCTAAATATGGTTTGCTGGCAGAATTATTTTTGATAATTCGTTGGTCGATGGCATCTAAAGCATCTTCTTTTTCAATGGCAATTTTCACTTTAACAAAACCTTCATTTTCTGCACGTAGCATTGCTAATAGTCTATGCGAAGGACAGCGTTTTAAACCTTCTGACCAATCAAAATAATCTTTAAATTTTTGTGCTTTTTCATAAGTTGAATTATCGCGTTCTAATTTTTTTGTTTTGGCGGTAATTTTAGCAGAAATTAAAGCAGTTCTTTCATAAATACGTCTTAACCGATTTCTAACAGATATATTCTCATTGATCCATTCTGCAATAATAAAACCTGCGCCTTCAATTGCTTGATCTTCGTTTTTAATTTTATTATTTAGGTACTGAGAAGCGATATATTCAATATTTTCTGAACGTTGTGCCATAATGATTTTAGCAAAAGATTCTAATCCGTTTTTACGAGCAGTTTCTGCTTTGGTTTTGCGTTTCTTTTTATAGGGCAAATAAATATCTTCAACTTCTTGTAATGTTTTAGCTCGGTTTATTTTGTCACGCAAAGCATCGGTAAGAACTTCTTGTTCTTCTAATGCTTTTAAGATGGTTTTTTTTCGTTTTTGAAAAGTATCAAATTCTTTTTTGAACTTTACAATTAAACCGATTTCAACTTCGTCTAAATTACCAGTCATTTCTTTTCTATATCTTGAAATAAACGGAATTGTACAATCTTCTTCTAGTAGTTTTACGGTATTTGTAATACTTCTTTCGGAAAAATTTGTTTGGGATTTTATTTGGTTTATTAAGGTCATTTTATTTTGTTTAACCGCGAAGGTCGCAAAGGTTTCGCAATGGTCGCAAGGTTTAGTTTTGTTATGCAAAGATTCACAAAGTGGCACGAAGATACATAAAGAAATTTTAAATTCATACGATGACTTTAAGTCATCGTATGAATAAAATTTCGCAAAGATTAGTTTTAAATCTGCGTTATCTGCGTGCAATCTTCTTTAACACCAAAGTACTCATACAACGTAAATTATTCACATTAACCGTTTTTAAAGGTTCGATAAATTCAAAATTAAAATCTGAATTTAATTTATCTAAAAGAGTTTCAGTTAATAAAAAACGAGTTGAACCATCAGGTATTTTATAAACACCATTATTTATTTCTGTGACTCTGTTTTCAATACCAAAATTAGAAGTCATTCGTATAAATAATGTTCCGTTTTAAAACTCTAAATAATTCTGAAAACATATCAAAAAAATGTTTCTCACTTTTCGCGAAATGTAAAACGGCATTACATATTATATAATCAAAATGATTTTCTGAAAACGGAATTTCCTCCAAACCAGCAACTTTAAATTGATGCTTTCTGTATTGTTTCTGTAGTGTTTCAATTTGATTTTCATCAATATCAATTCCAGTAATATTAAATCCGTTATGGATAAAATAAGTCATATTTCTACCAGAACCACAACCAGCATCTAAGATTTTGAAACCTTTTAAAAACCTATTTTTTAGAATTTGATCTAATAGGTAGATGTCTGTATTTTTGATATTTTCCATGTTTTTCATGTCTTTTAACCGCAAAGGTCGCTAAGTTTTTCGCAAGGTTCGCAAAGAATTATTTCACAAAGACTCACAAAGTTAAATGAAGATTCACAAAGTAAAACATGTAATAATCCGTGAAAATCTGTGAAATCCGTGTCATCAGCGTTCCTATTCTTTCTCTACATGCGCTCAGGAACAGAAATTCCCAACAAACCAAAAGATAACTTAATGGTATCTGCTACTTTTTGAGATAATTGCGTTCTAAATATTTTAGTTTCTAAATCATCACAACTTAAAATAGTTACTGTTTGATAAAACGAGTTATATTCCTTAACCAAATCATAGGTATAAAACCATATGGCAATGGTTTGTCATGATCTGCAATAACTTGCTCGGCTGTTTTAATTCCGATTTTACCCGGAATACTTGCGTTTAATAAATTTGATTGTGCTTTAATTGTTACATTAATAAAAATTAATGCGAAGAATAGATTTACTATTTTTTTTAAACTCATGTGTAAAGGTTTTAAGATTAATAAAAAGTAAATTTATATTCATTTATTTAGTAAGATTTAATAAAAAGGTATTAACCTCAGGGCAAGCCCTGAACCCAATAAATGGAATCGACCCAAGGGTCGAGGTATTAAACCAATATCCCGCTAAAAAAAAGCGGGATTAGTTCGACTAACTAAAAAATTGAAATAATTTTTTAGAGTCTCACGAATAAATTTTTGATATTTATATAACGCTTAAAATACTGAAATATTGTGTTTTACATATATTTTAAGCATAAAAAAACTCTTACTAAATAGTAAGAGTTTTTGATTTATATAAAATAGAATTTAATAATTCCACATATCTAATTCGTAATCTCTAACACTTTCTCTAATTTTTAAAGATTCTAATACTTGAAATAAAGAATTACTCTTAATATAAGAAGATACATCTCTATTACCATATACATTTTCTTCTCTATAAATTTGAGCGTTAAAACGTCTTGCATTTAATAATAAGTCAAAAGATAATGGATATGCTGAATTTTTTTTATTAAAAACTTTCATTTCGTGCATAATATCTCTAACTCCTGGATACCAAACCCAAAATAATTCAACCAATTCAGATACATCACTGTTTTCTTGATCATCTATAAAGTTTACATCTGGTGCAACTGGTGCAACACCCAATAAACGGTATTTTAACTCACCTTGTCTTTTGTCGAAATAATATAAACCTTTAATCTTGAATCCTTCAATATCTGCAGAAATTAAATCTCTAACATCTACATCTTCTTCCGTTAATTCTTCACCAAAGTTTAGTTTTTCAATACCAGCATCTGTAGTATCTACTTTACGTAATGTTGTTTTTATTTCTTTTAGAGTTAATCTATTTTCAAAATAAGAATCATCATAGACATCTACAATATCCCCATTTTTAATACCTCTTAATAAAGTATCATATAAAGATCTTCTTTGAGAACCAATGTTACTTGTATCTGCTGGATAATAAAAAGGCAGATTTATTTTTTCGTTTAAATCTATATATTCCCATACCATTTTAGACCATAAAATATCACGATCATCGACATAACCATATGCTAATGGTTTATCATTATCTGCTGCAACTTGATCTGCTGTTTTTACACCAATTTCTTCTGGTATTGTTGCATTTAATAAATTCGCTTGCGCATTTACTAAATTACTTGCTAATATAGCAAAGAAGAAAATATATAACCCTTTTTTAATTTTCATATTTTTATAATTTAACTTGTAATTTCAATTGATACTTGAGAAGTGTTTTTTGGTATTTGAGTTGATTCTCTAAATTTTGATTTAATATCAAAAATAAGAATAACATCACCTCGTTTGGCTTTACTAATTGCTCTTAATGCTTGAGAGTTAAACTTTGTACCATTACATTTAATTGTTGGTTTACCTGGTACTTTTATACTAAAACCAGTAACATAAACATCTAAATCAAAAACAAAATCTTTTAATTCTGCTCCTACAGATTTTTTTGACAAATTACCTTTAGACATTTTTAGTAAACCTGATCTACTACTCAATAAACCTGTTGGTGCAGGAATACCCTTTACTCTAAACTTTTTACTTGTATTTACTTTCTTACCATTTGGTAATGTACCTTGCGCATTTATAGTAATCTCTCTTTGTGCTGGTGGTTTCATAACGTATTTACCTGTACCGACTTTACTTAAACCACTCGCACTACCTGTAACTTTATTATCTGGTATACCTGGTATAGAAATAGATATTGGGTTTGATAAACCTCTATAAACTACATTCATTTTATCTGCAGAAATCACGGCTTGTGATGGCATTGGTATTACGGAATATTTTCCACCAACGATATCAATAGCAATTTCTTCTCCATTCTCCATAAAGTAAAACTTACCTTTAAGTTCGTGTTCACCAACATTACCAGCAGATCTACTCAAATTAACTTGTCCTGCTTGAATATTTGTTTTATTAACTACAGAACCATTTACAATTACTTTTGTAGCAGTTAATGAATTATCTTTTTTACCTAAAACAATTTTACCTTCAAGTCTTTCTCCTGGATAATAAGCGTTTTTATTAAAAACAACCATTGCTTCATAATTTTTTAAAGAAACATCAGATTTCATTTGACCGCCAACTAAAGAACCATAAATCTCAGATTCTGTTGTTTTGATATCACTTTTTAATCTAGAAATATTTGTTATAGAAGCAATTAAAGGAAATCCTTCATATTTACTTTCTAAAAAAGGAATAACACCTTTTTTACCAGTTTTTTCATTATCGGTATTAAATCTTTTATTGATTTTAGCAACAATTTCTTCATTTGCACCTTCACCTAATGCTTTAATTAATTCATTTTTAAAAGTTTTAATTTTAGAAACAAATTCCTTTCCTTTTTCTGTTTGCTTACCTTCAACAAAAAACATAACGTCAACACTTTCTGAATTATCCATAGTTTCATAATTATTTGGGTCTTCAGATTTTATTAACATTTCTTTTTTGATTCCATCTAAATAACTATTAAAGGTATTTGATAAAGCACTAACAGATTTTGCTGTATTATTTAATGGAACATATTTTTCTGGTTGATCTCCTGCTAAAGTATTTAAACTCTCTAAAGAAAGAGTATTTAAATTACTTGCTGTATTAGTAGATTCAACAATAGTTTCATTCATTGTACCAAAAGCCGTCAAAACTTTCTTGTCCATATTCATTGCTAACATTGCAATAAATATAAGATACATTAAGTTAATCATCTTCTGCCTTGCGGATAGTTTTCCTCCTGCCATAATAAATTTAAGTTTTTAAGTTGATTAATATATTATTATTTGCTTGACATAGCAGATAACATTCCACCATAAACCCCATTTAATGAAGATAAATTACTTGTTAAAGATTCCATTTGATCTTTTAATGCTCCTGCATTATTTGCTACAGATTCATTAATTTCTGCTTGACGAGAAGTACTTTCTATCTGTACTCTATATAAGCTATTTAAAGATTCCATTTGGTTAGCAGCTAAAGATAATTGCTCGCTATATTTAGTTGTTGCAGCTATAGAATCAACTGCTGGCGCAATACTTTCCGCAGCACCACTAAAATTTTGAATACTTGTAGACAAACTAGACATTAAATTTGCATCTAAACCTGCAGATTGTAACATATCATCTAATTTTTGAGATAACATACCTTGCTCATCTTTTGCTTCGATTGCATTTTTCTTTTTTGATTTTGCATTAGATTGTCCTAATTCAGGATATACTAAAGCCCAATCTAAATCATCATCTAATGGTTCAAAAGCTGAATAAAAGAAAATTAATGCCTCTGTACCTAAACCTATCATTAATAATGTTCCACCAGAAATTCCTAAAATAGGCATATGTAAGATTTTACCTAAAGCCCCTAAAATTACAATTGCTGCACCAATACTATACACCATATGCGTAATTCTTTTCCCTACTTTACTTTGTTTTGCCATAATTTTAAATTTTAAGTTGTTTTTTATTAAAGTTAATGTTGTTAGTATTTTTTACCTGGGTAATCTTGCACGGTTCTAAAACCGATAAAACTTCTTGCTGTATCCCCATATTCAAAATCTCTTGTACTTACTTCTAAGAAATATGCTACATCTTTCCAAGAACCACCACGAACTACTTTACGATGATTTGCTTGGTCTTCTACATTAGGATTCATTGTAGAACCTATTAAATATGAAGTAGGATTGTACGCTGTGTTAGTCCACTCAGCAACATTACCTGCCATATTATATAAACCGAAAGGGTTTGCGTTATAAGATTTACCTTCCATAGTATATAAAGCACCATCTAAAGCATAATCACCTCTTTGTGGTTTAAAGTTTGCTAAGAAGCAACCTCTATCACTAAATGTATATGGTCCACCCCAAGGATATTTTGCATATTCATAACCACCACGCGCTGCGAATTCCCATTCTGCTTCACTTGGTAATCTAAAATGTGGCTCTCTTACACCTTGTCTTTTTTGACTTGATAAATAATCATTTCTTTTTTTAGTTCTCCAATTACAAAATGCTTTTGCTTGATGCCAATCTACACCAACAACAGGATAATCATTATACGCTTGATGCGAAAAATAATCTTGATGCATTGGGTCGTTATAAGAATAATTAAAATCTTTTACCCAAACTGTTGTATCTGGATAAATATTTAAGTCATGTGGTTTTATATATTTTGTTCTATCCTTACCTTTAATTCTTGCTGCTTCTTCGTTATCGAATGTAAAATACAAATAGTTTATTTTTTCTGCATTAATAATACGTCTACCATCAAAAGTTTCTGTGGTATGTAAATACATACTATCCATCACTTCTGTATAGTTTGCATCTGGAAAATCGTTGGTGTCAAAAATCAAATCTTCTTTCCAATCTAAAAACCTACCTTCTGTTGGTGAATTTATATCTCCTAAACTACCATAATTATCCATCATGTATTTATAGTAAACACCACCATCAGCAGAATCTTTAAATTTATAATTTGCTAATGCACCTGTACCAGCATCATCTGCTCCACCTGCACCAATTTCATCTGCAAGTATCGCTAAACGAGTTCTAATAATAGAATCTCTTACATAAAATACGAATTCTCTATATTCGCTATTCGTGATTTCAGTTTCATCCATATAAAATGGTCTTACTGTAACTGTTCTTGCTGGTGTACTTAATGAACCTGCAACATCTTCATCTTGCTTACCCATTGTAAAAGAACCACCTGGAATTAATACAGTACCAAAAGGTTTTTCAGAGAAGAATTTTCTTTTTGCAGAAATACCTTTAAGTTGTCCTCTATCATTAGATTTACAACTAAAAATAAAGGTTGCTAATAAAAATATTACAATTATTTTTTGCCCCATACTATTATAATTTACTTTTTTTGTGAATATTTTATATTTCATTATGTTGTTAAGTTTAACTCTATTAAAACCTTATGAAAATAGGTGATTTTTAACAGGTGGTAAACCTATTACTATTTTTTTAAATATACAATTATTTACTATTTTTTTGTTCTAAGATTTTTATTCAAACGCATAAAAAAATGCTTTAGTATAATTTTATGTTAATTTTCTTAAAGTTTTCCACCAACGTTCAGGTATATTTTGATTATTGGCTTCTAAATAGTCATTATATGTACATGGTATTAACGTTTCTTTTTTAAATTTATTATCTTTAATTTCCATCCACCAACGATTACTTTTATTACTCTTATAAAAATTTATAGTATCATTATCTATTGGCACCATGTATTTTAAGTATTTTTTCTTAGATTCGAACGGATATTCTTTAATTCTAAAATTAACACCTTCTATAAAATACCAAATAAGTTGTGCTATTAATTTGGCGGATTGATTTCTAATATCATACTGTTCATTATATTCAAATATTCCGATAGCAGAAACTTTGTCACTTAAACCTGCATATCTAAAAATTGCACACATTTCTTCGCCATAAAAACCATTTGGCGATGTGTTATTATTTGCTGGTGCTTCTGTTTGTCTTAATGCTCCAATATCGATACTAACCAAATCAGCATCTCTTAATATTGGTTCTACAATAGTTAAATCTTTGTTTATTTCGCCAAGTCTGTAACTATCAAAATATAATTTTTCTAATAAATCAATTTCATCTTGCGAATTATAAAATGTTTGATAACCAATATTACTAAAATTGAATAAATTGTTTGGTTCATTCATTACTATTTTACTTAAATAGTTTCGAGAACACAAATCATTATCAATATTTTCTAAATCAAATTTACTATCTACCGAGACTAAATTTACCGTTTGTTCTAAAGCATCATATGCACGATACATTACGTAAGTTAACGATTGAGTTCCGCCGATAATAATTGGAATAGTATTATTTTTAACTAAATACTTTGTTACTTCATTAACTGCAAAATGAGTATCGCTTAATGTATTCCCTTTTGAAATATCGCCTAAATCTACTATTTCTAATTGCCAATTTCCTGCAAATAATTGATATAATTCTTTACGTATTTGATCAAAATTATCTCCTGTGCCACTATTGTTTATTGCATCTCTATCTTCATGAACTCCAATAATTGCAATTACCACATTGTCTAATTTCGGAAAATTATTTTCTGTATGAATTTGAATTTTATTTCCAAAGCGAATTTCATTAAAAGAATTCAACTCTTCTAATAATTTATCTGAAACAGGTTGTAAGAAATCAAAATTCATATTTGATTTAATGATTAATTAAAATTAATAATGCCGATATAATTGAAGAGGAAAAACAAAGATACAAAATTATTTCTTTTTCGTTGCCTTTTTCTTACGAGTGGTTTTCTTTTTCTTTGTGTTTTTTTCGATAATTGCTTTTGCTTGCTCTAAAGTCATTTTCTCTGCTTTAGTAGTTTTCGGCAATTCAATTTTTACTTTTCCTTGAATTAAATTAAATCGTTTCCAACGTGCTTTTTCTAAACGAATACCATCTTCTTCCCAATTATGGATTATCTTATCGATGTCTTTTTGTTTCTTAACTTCAATAAGTTCATTAACATCTGCTTGCGTTAAATTATCGTAATCGTATTTTTTATTTACATTAATAAACATGCTATTCCATTTAATAAATGGTCCAAAACGTCCAACACCTTTTTGCACTGGCATGCCATCAAAAGTTGCAATTGGTTTGTCTGCTTCTCTTTTTTCAAGGATTAATTCAACAGCACGATCAAATTCTACATCTAACGGGTTTTCACCTTTAGGAACAGAAATGTATTTTTCATCATATTTAATATAAGGTCCAAAACGACCATTAGCAACAATGACTTCTTTTTCTTCAAAATTTCCTAAGTTTTTTGGCAATAAAAACAAATCTAAAGCTTCCTCTAATGTAATAGAACCTAAATTTTGATTCGGATTTAAACTTGCGAAAATTTTATTTTCATCATCACGATCGCCAATTTGTGCCATGGCACCAAAACGACCTAAACGAACTAAAATAGTTTTACCTGATTTAGGATGTTTTCCTAAAATACGTTCTCCAGATTCACGTTCTGCATTTTCTTTTACATCTTCTACGGTTAAATGAAATTCTTTATAAAAAGATTTAATCATTTGAATCCAATCTTGATTTCCTTCCGCAATTTCATCAAAATCTGCTTCTACTTTTGCGGTAAAACCAAAATCTAAAATATTTTGAAAATTCGCTACTAAAAAATCGGTTACTATCGTACCAATATCTGTAGGTATTAATTTACCTTTTGATGCACCTGTTGTTTCCGTTAAGGTTTTTGTTTCTACATCGCCAGCGACTAAAGTTAACTGATTATATTTACGTTCTGCACCATCTAAAGCAGATTTTTCGACATATTTTCTACGCTGTACCGTTGAAATAGTTGGCGCATATGTTGACGGTCTACCAATACCTAATTCTTCTAAACGTTTTACTAAAGAAGCTTCTGTAAAGCGACCTTTTGCTCTAGAATATCTTTCGGTTGCTTGTAAATAATTATAATCTAAAGTTTCACTAACTTCCATTTTAGGCAACATTCCTGCTTGCTCTACTTCATCATCGCTACCTTCTAAATATACTTTTAAAAAACCATCAAACTTAATAACTTCGCCATTTGCTGTTAAAATTTCTGTATTTGAAGAGTTTTTAATTCTAACATTAGTACGTTCTAATTGCGCATCACTCATTTGCGATGCAATAGATCGTTTCCAAATTAAACTATATAATCTATCTTGATCGTATTCTATATTTACTGTATGCAAAGAAAAATCGGTTGGTCTTATTGCCTCATGTGCTTCTTGTGCTCCTTTTGCTTTAGATTTATAATCTTTTGGATTACTATATGATTCTCCATAAGAATTAATAATCGCATCTTTTGCGCCATCTTTCGCTTCTTTTGATAAATTAACAGAATCGGTTCTCATATAAGTTATCAAACCTGCTTCGTATAAACGTTGCGCAATCATCATGGTTTTCGCTACTGGAAAATATAATTTACGAGATGCTTCTTGTTGTAAAGTTGATGTTGTAAATGGTGCTGTTGGTGATTTTTTAGCGGGTTTTTGTGTTAAATCCGCCACATTAAAACTTGCATCACTACACGAGTTTAAAAAAGCTGCTGCTTCTTTTTCGGTTGCGAATGTCTTTGGTAATTTTGCTTTAAATTTCTTTCCTTCGGCATTTGTAAACTCTGCATCTACTCTAAAACTTGCTTTTGTTTTAAATTCTTGTATTTCACGTTCACGTTCTACAATTAAACGAACTGCAACCGATTGTACTCTACCAGCAGACAAACCACCTTTAACTTTACGCCATAAAACTGGCGATAATTCATAACCAACTAAACGATCTAAAACACGACGTGCCTGTTGTGCATTTACCAAATTATAATTTATAGAAGTTGGATTTTCTAATGATTTTAATATCGCAGATTTAGTAATAGAGTTAAAAACAATACGTTTTGTATCTTTATCTTTCAACTTTAATTGCTCATATAAATGCCATGCAATTGCTTCTCCTTCTCGATCCTCATCACTCGCTAACCATACAGTATCTACTTTTTTCGCTAATTTTTTTAGTTTATTTACAATGTCTTTTTTATCATCAGACACTACATATTTAGGTGAAAAATCTCCTTCTACATCAACACCTAACTCTTTAGATGGTAAATCTGCAATGTGACCAAAACAAGATTCTACTTGATAATCTTTTCCTAAAAATGTACTTATTTTTTTTGCCTTTGCAGGTGACTCAACGATTACTAAATTTTTTGCCATAAATATTTTTTTACCTTATTATATAGGTTACTAATTTTGGCAAAAGTATGTAGATTTTTTTTAATTGAGCAAATTATTTTTTGTTTGAATCAATTTTAATGCTGAATTAATAAATATTTAATAATCCATAATTAAACACAACTTTTACGTTTTCAGTAATTTAAGCACTTTTCAATAAAAAAAATACTTGTTTTATTAATTTCTTAAAAGAAATTAATAATTAAAAATCCTTGCAACGTTAATATACATAAGAATACTAACGTTACAAGGTTTATCAACGGATAAATTTTGATTTAAACTACTTTCCTAAAAGTAGCATTAAAATA
>JAMONN010000028.1 GCA_027065775.1 Flavobacteriaceae bacterium
CCTTTTCTTTTTATCTTTTTTCTTGTGTTCTGCATTCCAAACCTTAATATTATCATCTTCTGAAATTCCTGAAATCACTTCAACTTTAATTCCGTCAGAAACGCCTAATTCTACGTCTGTTTTTTCGAACTCATTATCTGCTGTTTCGATTTCTACATAAGGTTTTTTTGTTTTATCATCATATTGTAATAATGCTTCTCGTATAGATAAAACACTATCTTTTTTTGCAATAATAATCGATGCATTTGCACTGTAATTTGCTCTAATATTACTTTCTTTTGGATTAACAATTCCTTCAATTTTAAATTGAATTGCGCCATTTTCTTCTTTACCTTTTGGAGCAATAAAACCTAATTTTGCCATAAAGGTTTCGTCTTCAATAGCACCAACTTTAATGTCTAAATCCATTCCTAATTTTAATTTACCAACTTCTGCTTCATCCACTTTACCTTCAAAAATCATTTTAGTCATATCGGCAATAAATGCAATAGTTGTACCTGCATTAAAATTATTAGATTGTATTACTTGATCGCCTTCTTCAACAGGTATTTCTAAAATTGTACCTGAAACTGTTGCTCTAATATTTGTATTTGCCGATCCTCCAGAACCTGCATAACCTTTACGGATTATTTGTAAATCACTTTGTGCATTACTTAATTCTTGCTGAGCAGTATTATACGCTAGTTCGGAATTTTCAAACTCCGTTCTTGCAATTACACCTTTATCAAAAAGTGCTTTCGTTCTATTAAAAGTCACTTTTGCATTGCTTAAACGTATTCTAATATTTCTGATTCTACCAGAAGCAGTATTTATAGATTGTTCATTTGGTACTACTCTAACTTTAGCGATTAAATCTCCTTTTTTAACAATAGCGCCTTCTTCTAAATAGATTTTGCTAATAATTCCTGTTATTTGAGGTTTTATTTCAATTTCTTCTTCAGGAATAATTTTACCTGTTGCCACAACTTTATTGACAATATTATTCTTTTCTAACTTTTCAGTTTTATAGGTTTTAACAGTTTTTTTATTTGCAAAATATGTTTTTTTAATTGCTAACATAACAGCAATTGCTAAAACGCCTAAACCTAAAAATATTAATGTTTTTTTCATTTCTAAAACTTTTATTTGTTTTTTATTCTTCTCTTAATGCTTCAATTGGTCTCATTTTTACTGCTTTATTTGCTGGTATTAAACCTACTAACAAACTTAAAAACAGCATTAAACTAAACGAAACTATTATTTGTGTAAAACTTACAGACGGATTTATAAACGGAAATTCACTACCATCACCAAATTTACTATCTAAAGCTGATAATCCAGCAACAGAAATCACAAAACCTAATAATCCTGAAAATATAGTAAGCACGATGGCTTCTAATATAATTTGTCTTTTTATTGCTTTTGGTGTTGCACCTAATGCTCTACGAATTCCGATTTCTTTAGTACGCTCTTTTACAGTAATCAATAATATATTACTAATTGCAATTACACCTGCCAATAAAGTAAAACCGCCAATAAAAAACGAAAATCCTTTTAATACCGTTGTAAAGGAACTTATACCTTTAAAAATTTGTGATAAATTAAACGATCCAATTCCTCTTGTATCTTCTGGATGAATACTATGCTTTTGCTTTAATATTTTTTTTATTTTACTTAATACTTTTTGTGCATCGTATTTTGCTTTTACTGTAATTGCCATCCAACCAACTCTATTACCACTATTAAATGCTTTTTGATAAGTTGTAAAAGGAATGTGAATAGTATTTTGCCCATCAAAATTCATATTTTTATTTTTTCGATAAACACCAACTACTTGAAAATAAACACCATTTATTTCTAAATATTCACCAATAGGATCTTCATTCTTTTTAAATAACAATTTATAAGCATCATCACCAATTACACAGACTTTTCTTTTACTATCAATATCATCTTGATTTAAAAAACGACCTTCATCTAAATTCTTCTTTGAAAACTTATCTATCGAAGGAAAATCTCCATAAACACTCGAACCACTTTTTTGTCCGTTTCTAGTTACCGTAGAAACACCACGATAATTACCCAATTTTATTCTAGGTGAAATCGCTTCAATTTCTTTAATATTTTCATTTAATAATTTTACATCATCAAAAGTATATTTTATTCTTCTGCCTCTTTCAAAACCTTTATATGGTTTGCCAGTAGATTGTCCCCAAACAAATAAAGTATTTTTTGCAGTACCTGTAAATAGCTTATCAAAACCATTTTTCATTCCGTTTGTGGTACCAAGTAACATGATTAATATAATCACAGCAAATAAAACCCCTAATGTGGTTAAAATTGTTCTGGTTACATTTTTAGTTAAAGTACTAAAAACTTCTCGCCATAAATCTCTATCAAAAAATTTCATTTTTATTAATTTATGTTAATCTGCGTTTAATGCTACTATTGGCCTAACTTTTGATGCTTTTAATGCAGGTATTAAACCCGCTAGAACTCCTGCAACTACTAATATCACAGTTGCAATTACTATGGTACTTGTTTCTACGGATGGATTCGAAAATGCAGGCGATTTTATATTTGGTCCTACTAAACCAATTAATGCCATCGCAAAACCCATACCGCCAAAACCTGAAATTGTGGTAATAAAAACAGATTCTAAAATTACTAAATTTATCACCTGAATTGGTTTTGCACCAAGTGCTTTTCGTATGCCTATTTCTTTGGTTCTTTCTTTTATAATGAAAACTAAAATATTACCAATACCAATAATTCCTGCTAAAAGAATTAATAAACCAACGCCAATACTAATATATGTAAGCATTTTTGAAAAACTTGAAACGTCTGAAAAACCTTCCGCATTATTATTTATAAAAATTGCTCCTTGATCGTCTGGATGAATTCTATGTCTTCGCTTTAAAACTATTTCTAAAGTTTCGCCAAAAGTAATCGCTTCGGCTAAATTAAATTTAGGATTATAGGTTAATAAAATTTGATTTATTTTATCTGTATTACTATATAAACGCTGCATTGTAGAAACAGGAATGTATAAATAACGTTCTTCTCTATCGTTTCCTTCATCTGTAAACACACCAATTACCGTAAAAGTAGAATTATTAACTATTAATGTTTTTCCTAAAGGATCTTCATCTTCTTTAAATAAATCTTCTCTAATTTTTCTACCAATAACAATAACTTTTAATTTTCTATCTATATCATTTTCATTTAAAAATCGACCAGATTGCATTAATGTTTTTTCTATGTATTGATGCGAAGGTGAAACTGCTCTTACTGAATATGTACCTGTTTCTTTTTTATATTTAGCAACAACTCCTTTTCGGAAACGTGGTGTTATATATTCGACTTCGTGCTTAAAATTACCTTTAATATATTCGATATCACTATTGGTAAATTGAATTCTTCTGCCTTTTTCAAAACCATCGTATGCTTTTGTTGTGGTGGAAGGATTTATAAAAATAGAATTTGTTGCATCATCATTAAACTGTGATGCAAATCCGTTTTTCATGCCATTAACAGATGCTAAAAGCAAAACAAGAATAAAAATACCCCAAGCAACCGAAAAACCAGTTAAGAAAGTTCTTAACTTGTTTTTTTTTATACTATGAAATATTTCTGCCCAAAGGTCTCTGTCGAACATGATTGTGGTTAGTTATTTGGTTATTTGGTTATTTGGTTATTTGGTTATTGAAAATGCGACTTTAGTCTTTAACCCAAAACCTTTTATCTAATTAATTTCCTGTCATTTCGTCACTAATTATTTTTCCGTCTTTAAGACGCACAATTCGTTTGGTTTGCTCTGCAACTTCTTCCTCGTGTGTAATTACGAAAACGGTCATTCCTTCGTTATTAATCTCTTTTAACAAATCCATTACTGAATCGGTTGTTGTAGAATCTAATGCGCCAGTTGGTTCATCTGCTAAAATAACTTTTGGCTTTGTAACTAATGCTCTTGCAATTGCTACTCTTTGTTTTTGACCACCAGATAATTCGTTTGGTAAATGTTTTGCCCAATCTTTTAAACCTACTTTATCTAAATATTCTAAAGCTATTTTTTGTCTTTCTTTTCTTGCAACACCTTTATAATAAAGTGGCAATGCAACATTTTCTAAAGCAGTTTTATAAGAAATTAAATTAAATGATTGAAAAACAAACCCTAAAAA
>JAMONN010000029.1 GCA_027065775.1 Flavobacteriaceae bacterium
CCAATTACGTTTAACCATATAAGGCATAAAAGTCCATATAAGACTTATATTTTTGTTTTATTCATGTTTCTTTTACAAAAATACACGAAAAAAATCCGTGAAAATCTGTGAAATCCGTGTCATCGTGTTCTATTTTTACAACCCAATACGTTGAAACAAAGTATACACATACTTTCTAATCTCGCCATTTGGCATTTTATAATCGTGATTAAAATCTTTCAGTAATTTATAATTAGCACCTAATTTTTCTTGCAACATTTCTGTATTATACCTTTTTACAGGTAAACCAGAACACATTGTTGCGCCTTCTAAATTAAATTCTGATAAAATTACAAAACCGTTTTTCTTAACTTTTTGATTTAGTAAATTAAAATAATTATCTTGATCTTTTTCATCAATGAAAAAATGCATTACTGCTCTATCGTTCCAAATATCTACTTGTTGTAAATCGTTTAATAAAGTTGGTTTTACTAAATCATCTGTAATAAATTCGACATTTTTTTGCTTCTCTCCTATTCTCTTTTTAATATTATTTAATGCACAACTGCTAATATCATTCGCTATTAAATTAGTGTAACCTTTCTCTAAAAGTGAATCTATTAAAGTTGTAGAACCAGCACCAACATTAAAAATTACAGCGTTTTTTGCTACCTTAGTTTCTACAATTATATCTATACTTGGTGTAGATTCTTCCTCATACCAACCTAAAGTTTTATAATCGACATCTGTATATTTTCCGCACCAATATTCTCCTAAATTTTCGGTTGAATTTGATGTTCTACAACCTTTATCAGTTATACTGCATGATTCCTCTTTGTTTGTGTTACACGTATCTTTCATATTTATTTTGTTTCCCGATGATTATTTATTTGACACTAATTTTACAGATTTTTTGTCGAATTTTATTCTTTGTTGCTTTTTGTTTCCCGCAGATTTCGCTGATTTTCGCGAATTTGACTGTGTGAAATTATACCTTTATGGTTCTTTTTGTTTTCCGTAAATTTCGTAGATAAATGCAAACATACTCTGCGAAAATTTTCGGAATCTTTGGGAGAATTTAAACAGGTTCACCATACAAATCAAAATCGGTAGCATCTGTAATTTTTATATTTACAAATTTACCAATTGGCACATAATGTTTTGTTGCATCTACCATAACTTCATTATCAACATCTGGCGAATCGAATTCGGTTCTACCAATAAAATCTGCTCCTTCTTTTCTGTCGAAAATACATTTAAAAACTTTCCCAATTTTCTCTTGATTTAATTCAAATGAAATTTGCCCTTGAATTTCCATAATATCAGCAACTCTTTTTTGTTTTATTTCTTCAGGAATATTATCTTCTAAATTATATGCATGTGTATCTTCTTCGTGTGAATAAGAGAAACAACCTAATCGTTCAAATCGCATTTCTGTAACAAAATCTTTTAATTGTTCAAATTGTTCTTCGGTTTCACCAGGATAACCAATAATAAAAGTAGTTCTAATTGCCATTTCTGGAACAATTTCTCTGAATTTATGAATTAGTTTTGTTGTTTTTTCTGCCGTTGTTCCACGTCGCATAGATTTTAATAAATCTGTATTTATATGTTGCAACGGAATATCTAAATAATTACAAACTTTCGGTTCGTTTTTGATAATTTCTAAAACATCTAACGGAAATCCTGTTGGAAAAGCATAATGCAAGCGAATCCACTCGATTCCTTCTATTTTAACCAATTCTTTTAACAAATCCGCCAAGGCTCTTTTTTTGTAAATATCTAATCCGTAATACGTTAAATCTTGAGCAATTAAAATTAGTTCTTTAATTCCTTTTTCTGCTAATTTTTTCGCTTCAATAACCAAATTTTCGATTGGCGTAGATTTGTGTTTTCCACGCATTAACGGAATTGCACAAAAAGAGCAAGGTCGATCACAACCTTCGGCAATTTTTAAATATGCATAATGTTTTGGTGTTGTAGTTAAACGTTCGCCAATAAGTTCATGTTTGTAATCGGCCTCTAAAACTTTTAACAAATTTGGCAAGTCACTTGTGCCAAAATATTGGTCTACATTAGTGATTTCTTTTTCTAAATCTGGTTTATATCTTTCACTTAAGCAACCTGTTACATAAACTTTATCTATTAAACCTTCTTCTTTTTTTTGAGCATAATGTAAAATAGTATTTATAGATTCTTCTTTTGCTTTACCTATAAAACCGCAAGTATTAATCACTACAATATTACCTTCGTCGTTTTCATCTTCGTGAACAACTTCTTTATTATTCGCTTTTAATTGCCCCATTAAAACTTCACTATCGTATAAGTTTTTAGAACAGCCTAAAGTGATAACGTTTATCTTATTTTTTTTAATTGTTTTTGTACGCATTTGCTTAATTTACTTGTGATATGCAAGTATTTACATATCTTTATGCAAAAGTAATTAAACCTTTTGGATTTTCAGAAGTCTTATTAAAATACATACATTATGAAAAAACAATATCTACCAAAAATAGAACTCGGATTTAACAGAATTTTAGGGTTCTTATTTGAAATCGAAAAATAACATGATTAAATTAGAACGTCACACATTTCTATAAAAAAACCTCAAACTAATTAAAGTTTGAGGTTTTTCAATTTAATGTATACTAAGACTAGTAAGCGTTTTGTTTACCAAACTTTACACATAATAAGTAATAGAACATTGCTCTATATTTATTTTTATTTGAAGAACCCATTTGCTCACAAACTTCTTTAATTGCAGCGTCTAATTTAGAATCATCATTTAAACCTAATTTTTTAATTAAATAGTTGTTTTTTACTGTTTCTAATTCACTTGTTTGACCACAAGCAACTGTAGAAGAATCTTTATTATAAATTGATGGACCACAACCAATTGTTACTTTTGTTAATAAATCCATATCTGCAGTTACACCACATTTACTTTTTAATTCGGATGCATATAATGCAATTAAATCATCTCTTTTACTCATAATTAATTTTGTTTTAGTATTAATAAATAGTTTTGCACTCCAAATATACTAAATTATAAGATTAATAATAAATTAAGTTTTTAACAATCCTATAAATTTTTAAAATAATCTTTTAAAATAATATCATTTACGTCTTTAGGCGTAAAGATTTCAAGTAATTTTGGTTGTGAAGACAGATTGTAAAAATCTTTTAAATTTCTCTCTAAATCATTTTGATTTTTTGCTTTAAAATATTCAAAACCAAACATTTTACACAAATGAGAAGCGTTTAAATTATGTGGTGTTTCAAAAATTTCTAATGCATTAGATGATTTTGGTCCTGGAATGAATCTAAAAATTCCGCCACCAGAATTATTAATTAAAATTACTCTAAAATTTGATGGAATATATTTATTCCACAACGCATTACCATCATAAAAAAAACTAATATCGCCTGTAATAAAAATGGTTTGTTTTTTTGATACAAAAGATGCGCCAATAGCAGTTGATGTACTTCCGTCAATACCACTTGTACCGCGATTACAAAAAACTTGCTGTGTTTTATCTAACTTAAATAGTTGTGTATATCTAATAATAGAACTGTTTGCAAATTGTAACAAACTGTTTTTTGGTAAAGATTTTAGAACTATATCGAATACTTTTAAATCTGAAAAATTAGTGTTTACAAGAAATTCATCCTGCTTAATTTCTCTTTTCTCTTTAATAGACAACCATTGTTGTTGATAATTACTGTTTTTTACTTTAGTTAAAAAGAAAAACTGACTAAAAAAAAGTGCTGCTGTAACTTTAAAATGATACGTTAAACAATGAAATGTATTTAAACTAGTTTTTTTATCTACATGCCAATGCTGTTTTGGTTGGTGATTACGTAAAAATTGCTTTATTTTTTTAGAAACTATCATACCGCCAAAAGTGATTAATACTTCTGGTTGCAATTCTTTTAATTCACTTTGCGATAAAGGCGCTATTAGTTTATCAATACCATTAATAACATTTTTATGATAGACATTAGAAGTCGTTTCGGTTAAAACTAAAACTGAAGGGTCTTTTAATAAATGATTTATCTGTGTTTGTATTAATTCCGATGGAAAATTCACGCCAATTAAAACCATTTTCTTTTTGGCATTATTCCAAATGGCAGCATAATTTTCTAATTCGGT
>JAMONN010000030.1 GCA_027065775.1 Flavobacteriaceae bacterium
ATCCACACCAATTAAGTATGAAATTACTGTGTCGTGTTTCTTTTTTGCTTTTAGTAAATGATAAAAACCAAACGGAAAAAGTTTGCCATTCGCTTTTTGTAATGCTTTAGCAAAAGAAGGCATTAACACAGCAAAAGCAACTAATTTACTCTCTTTATTTACTACAAAATTTATGTATTCTGGATTGATAAAAGGAATGTATTTTTTCTTAAAAAAATCAATTTGATTTTGAGATAATGGCACAAAAGAAGACAATTTAGAATATGCTTTATGATACAAAGCAAACATCTCATCTACGTATGGCATTATTTCTTTAGTACTTGTTAATTTTAAAGATTTTAAATGATAACGCTCTTGCACTAATTTTGAAAATCGTTCATGTTTAGAAATCCCTTTTCCAATATTAGTAAGTAACATTTTAGTTTCTACCCATTCCTTTTCTACTTTAAAACCATAATTTTTATAATGTTTTACGTAATATGGATGATTATACCAAGTAATCATTCTACCTAATTCATCATAACCTTTAGTTAAAACACCTACTTTGTCCATGCTTGAAAAACCAACTGGACCTTCCATAAAATCTAAGTTGTTTTTTTTACCAATTTCTTTCACTTTATCTAGTAATAATTTAGAAACATTTTCATCATCTATAAAATCGAACCAACCAAATCTCATTTTTTTTATTTGCTGATCTTCTACTTCATTTTTATTAATAATAGCGGTAATTCTACCAACAATTTTATTGTTTTTATACGCTAAAAAAAATTGTGCAGTAGCATTTTCAAAAGCCGGATTTTTAGTTGCATCAAAACTATCTAGTTCATCTTTGATAATTGGTGGTATCCAATACTTATTGTTTTTATACAAACCAAAAGGAAATGTAACAAACTGTTTCATTTCCTTTTTCCCTTTTAAATTTTGGAATATTTCTCTAATCTCAATCATTAACTTTATTTTTTCCTTCCGCCTCTTTTTTTCTTTTTATTACCTTTTTTATGAAAAGAAGGTGTCCCTTTTTTAGATTTTTCTTTTTTACGCTTTTTGGCTTTTATCTTTCTTCTTTTTGGTTTTTTGTCTTTCTTTTTAAATAACCTTGAAAAGAATGTGCCCTCTTTTTTACCTTTTAAACCATCTTCGCCACCTTTAGTAGTGAATTTTTTATGTTTGTCTAATCGCCAAGAACCACCTAAACCAAGATAAAAATCAGTATCATCTCCTACAAAATTTGCTCTAGCAGAAACATCTAACTGTAAATTATTACTATATAAAAATGCAGTACCAGCACCAAACTGAAACTCATTTGAAGTCACTTTTTTAAATACACCTTGTTGTTCACCAAAAATAGACCATCTTTCGTTTAATGCATATGTGGTCGTTAATATATATCCAAATTCCGAGTTATCTTGACCAATTTTATCTGCAACTAAATTAGTTAATATAATAAAGCGACTGCTAATGTCATTTTGCAATAAAATTGCCGCTTTAGGACTTAAACCTTCTTCTTTAAAATCTTCCCCTAAAAAATTAGTATTCACGCCAACATAAACTCCAATAGATGGAATTAAGCGTTTTAGGTCAAAAGCATTTCTTTTTTTCCAACTTCTAATTTCTTTAGATTTATCTGCAAATTTCTGATTATAAATTAAATATTTTGCGCCAAAAGTTAATTTACTAATGCCATTTGTTGAATATTTTCTTGTAGTAACAATGTTACGGAAAATGCGGTTATCATTCTGGAAAGACACATCTAAATTCAATTCTAATTTTTCTAAAAACTTTCCATAACGTAAAAATAAATTTGCTCCTAAAGAATTATCTGTATCAAAAGTTTTACTTACTTGGTTATCTTGATAAAATACACCTGTTTCTACCTGAAAAACATTTGTACCAACGCCATAAGGACTTTCAGAAAAACCTGGTCTTTTAGAATTTATAATTTCGGTATACTGTGCAAAAGACGTTGCAAGACCGAAAATTAATAAACCAATAAAAATTAGTTGCTTCATTTTTAATATTTTTTGTAAATATAGATATTTTATACTATTCTTAACGCTCTAAATCCGTTCAAATTGTTATTTTTGATAAAATTTAAAATTTATTTTTTGTGAAAACAATATTAATTATAATCATGGTATTTTATATCTTGAAAATCGTAACCAAATTTGCTCTTCCGATTTTTGCAAAACGCTTTATGAGTAAAATGGAAGAAAAAATGAGACAACAACAAGGTTTTAATACAGAAAAAGAGGATTCTAAAATAGGAGAAACCGTCATTGATAAAACAACTAAAGATAAAACGAGCAATAATAACGTAGGAGAATACGTTGATTTTGAAGAAGTTGATTGATGAAATTTATACTTTTAGACCTTCAAGGTTTTAAAAACCTTGAAGGTCTTAACTGTTACTAAAATTACAAACTAACCAAAAATGAAAAAATACATACCATACATAATCACTTTAGTGATTTTTATTATTGTATCATTAGCCTATTTCCATCCTGTTTTAGAAGGTAAAAAAATAATACAGAGTGATATTGTTCAATTTACAGGTTCGGCAAAAGAAATTAAAGATTTTAGAGAAAAAAATGGTGAAGATCCATATTGGACAAACACTTCGTTTTCCGGCATGCCTGCATACAACGTTAGCGCTTTATACCCAAATGATTACGTAAGAAAATTCGATAAATTATTACGTTTTTTACCAAGACCAGCAGATTATTTATTTTTATATTTTCTTGGTTTTTTTGTGTTACTTTCCGTTTTAAAAGTCGATTGGAAACTCGCCATAATCGGTTCACTTGCTTTTGGATTTTCTACCTATTATATCATAATTCTTGGCGTTGGTCATAATGCGAAAGCACACGCAATTGCCTATTTTCCTATGGTACTCGCTGGAATAATTCTGGTATTTCAAAAACGATATTTGTTTGGCTTTATATTAACTTCCATTGCAATGGCATTAGAAATAAATACTGGTCATCCTCAAATGACTTACTATCTTTTATTTTCGGTTTTAATATTAGGATTTATCTATTTATTGGAAGCAATCAAACAAAAAACACTTTCGAATTTAGTTAAATCTATTGGAGTTTTAGTGATAGCAGTTATTTTAGGAATTGGTGTAAACGCCACAAGTTTACTAGCAACAAAACAATATACAGCAGAAAGTTCGCGCAGTAAAAGTGAACTTACTTTTAATGTAGATGGCAGTAAAAAAGAGGTCACAACTGGTTTAGAAAAAAGTGCTATTAATAGATGGAGTTATGGTGTAACCGAAACCTTCAATTTATTTATACCAAGATTTATGGGTGGCGGAAGCCGTGAAAATTTAGGCCCAAATTCTAATGCTTTTAAATTAGTAAAAGAACAATTTGGTTTAAATGCTGCCAAAGATTTTTTTGATGATGGCGTACCAACGTATTGGGGAAAACAACCTGGCGTATCGGCACCTGCATATATTGGTGCAATACTAATTTTTCTATTTGTATTAGGAATTTTCATGGTAAAAGGCAAACTTAAAAAATGGTTAGTTGCAACTGCAATTCTCTCAATTTTATTAAGTTATGGAAAGAATTTTGGATTATTTACCGATTTTTTCGTGAATTACGTACCTCTTTATAATAAATTTAGAGCCATTACATCTATTCAAGTTTTAGCAGAAATGGCAATTCCTTTATTAGGTATTTTAGCATTAAAAGAGTTTTTTAGTGATACATATTCCAAAGAAGAAAAATTGAATTTTTTAAAAAAGAGTGTTTTTATTGTTGGTGGCATCGCATTGTTTTTCACTATATTAGGAACGTTTTTATTTAATTTTGAAGGTGCAAACGACAGACAATTAGACAAAGTATTGGTTGGTTTATCCGATGCTTTAATAAGTGATCGAAAGACCATTTTATTTTACGATAGTTTGCGCTCTTTACTTTTAGTGCTACTTACTTTTGGTGTATTATTTGCATTTCTAAAAGAAAAAATTAATTATAATATTAGCATTATAGTTTTAGGTGTTTTTATTTTATTTGATTTAATTCAAGTAGATAAACGCTATGTAAATGCCGATAATTTTAAGGAAGCAAGAAAAATAGAAAAACCTTTTATCGCCTCAAAAGTAGATACCGAAATATTAAAAGACAAAAGTCATTATCGTGTTTTTAATATAGACAGACCTTATGATGATGGTCGAACACCTTACTTTCATAACTCGATAAGTGGTTATCATGCTGCAAAACCGAGACGTTATCAAGAATTATTTGATTTTCAGATTTCTAAAATGAATGAAGAAACCTTAAACATGTTAAATACTAAATATTTTATGTTTTCGGATGATAAAGACAATCAGACATATCAAAAAAATTCCGATGCAAACGGAAACGCTTGGTTCATTAATAAATTGACCAAAGTAAGTTCAGCAAACGAAGAAATAAAAGCATTAGATTCTTTAAAAACAAAAACGGAAGCGGTTTATTTACCAACTTCAGACATTAAATTAAAAAATAATTATCCTAAAGATTCTACCGCAATTATAAAATTAACCAAAATGGAAACTACTAAATTTACCTATAATAGTTTCTCAACGTTAGATCAGTTTGCTGTTTTTTCTGAAACCTACTTTCAAGATTGGGTTGTCTATATAGATGATATAAAAGCACCAATTACAAGAGTAAATTATGTATTACGTGGTTTAGAAATACCTAAAGGAAAACACATTATAAGATTTGAATTTCAACCAAAAGTAGTTTCTAAAGGCAATACAATTGTATTAATTTCTTATATACTATTACTTTTAATACCTTTAGGTTGGTATTTTATGAAACGAAAAAAGATTGCTTAATTAAATAAACAATCTTTTTTTGTCAAAATAACATTAAAATTATTCTGAAAAGGTAAAACTGGTATACAGTTTTTATTCTTCGTCAATACATGCAACTACAACATCTTGTTCTAATTGTTGCACATTTTGCTTTACTTCTACTTTACTATAACCACAACTGTTTTTCTTTGACCTACAAGAACTTAAACTTGCAACTGCGAATATAAAAACGATTACTATAATTACTTTTTTCATCTGAATATTTTATTTTAAAGTCCAAAGATATTATTTTTTTCTTTGTATTAGTGTTTAAACGTAAAATAGTTGGGTTTATTTTGTTTTGATGGTTGTAATTTTAAATTGTTTTTTTAGAAGCAATTATGTTCTGCTTAGCGTTACACCAATTCAAAAATTCTGACTCTCTTCTTTTTAAAGGGAAATTTTCAACAATTTGTTTTCTAGAATCTGCTGTATTAATTTTACTATCCGAAATATTTTTAATCAAATTAAATAAATCATTTTCGTTCTTTTTCTTTAAAATATAGCCAGCATTACCAATAATATCGGGTATTCCTGCAACATTACTACCTATTGGTATACAACCACAAAGCATGGCTTCGCATAAAGCATTAGGAAAACCTTCGAACATAGAAAGTTGAAAATAATATTGATGTTGGTTGTAAATTTTTAGCAATTCCGTTTGAGGTACATTTTTAATTAATGTTACGTTTTTAGGGCAATCTTCTTGCAAAATAACCTGACCGACAATAGTGAATTTATAATGAGGGAATTTCTTTGCCATTGCAACAATCAAATCAATTCCTTTACGATAATAACCAACTTTATTTAAAGCAAAACTTACCGTTAAAAAAGAATTATCCATCCTTTTACCTTCTAATATTTGCCATTTTTGGGTATCGTAACCATTCACCATTTCTTTAATTGGTGTTTTTATATTTGGTACAAAATTACGAATGCCTTGTTTTGGAAACTTTACATCTAAATATGTGTAATTACTTTTTTCTAAACTTTTATGAACTGGTAAAATTAACGAGCAATTTTTAAACGAAAAATTAGTAAACCAAGCTAAGATGGGTTTAATATGAGCACCGTAATTTATTTCTGGTAATTTGGCACAATCGGTGCCGATAGCAATTATGATTACTTTTTTACGGAATAATTTTCCGAATAAAACAGGTGAAAAAGAAACATAACCTGCAGATTGAATTACCAAACATTTATATTTATACACATGAAATAACAAATAAAAAAACTGTTTAAAAAACACAAAAGGCAATAAAAACTTATTGGCACTATTAAAATGATATTTAGAAACTTGATATTCTTTTTCTAAAATCTCAATATCACGTTTTACAAATGTTGCATAAACTACATAAGTCATCAATACTTTGTTATTCGGATTTTCTTTTTTAGAATTGATTGATTTCAAAATTTGTTTGTTTAGTTTTGTGGAAACTAAACAAACATAATCATATTTAAAATAATTTGTCTAAAAAGCGACCAAATATTCTTATAAATAATGTTGTACCATTAAATAATGGTGATGTTGCTTTGTTTTTATCTTTATACAATGCCCTAAACAACAAAGGTTTTCAAGTTAAAATTGCAACATATTATTATAAACAGGCAATAAAATTATACCCTAATTTACCATTTGTAAAAGAATTAGGTGATTATAAATTATTTGTGAAATTGCCTTTTCTAAAACCTTTTTTACTTCCAATTTTATTTTTATTATCAAAATCTTATCGAGAATCATCTATTATCATTGGTACTCCTGGTGGTTATATTAATTCAAATTATACTATTAAAAATAGTTTGTCTGTTTTTAAAGTTGCAAAATATTTCAGAAAAAAAACTTATATTTATTCACAATCCGTTGGCCCATTAAACACAAAAGACAAGAAATTTTTAAAAAAATTAATTTTGAATTCAATTGATTTTATTTTTGTTAGAGACTCTTACTCAAAAACTGTTTTAGAAGAATTAAACATTCCTAAAAACAAATACAGATTAACTAAAGATGCTGCTTTTTTATTAACATCAGATTTAAAGCCTTCAGAAAAAACAAATAAAATTGCAATTTCTGTTAGAACGTGGAATTTTGATAATCGCAACATCAATAATTACAAAAATTTAATTACAGAATTGGTTAAATTCGCCGTTACTAAAAATTTCGAAATAGAATTCTTATCTACTTGTCAGGGTTTAAAAAATTACAAAAACGATGCTTTAATTGCGCAAGAAATTTATGATGCATTACCTATTAAATTTCAGAAAAAATCTAAAGTTTTATCTAATTATTTTACTTTTAGTGAATTTCAAAACAAACTAACAGATTATGATTTTGTAATTGGTACAAGATTACATATGTGCATCATAGCTTTAACAAATAAAATTCCTGCATTTAATATTAGTTATGAAATTAAAGGCAAAGAGTGTTTTGAATATTTAGGTTTATCCGATTACAGTATAGATTATAATGAAAATGTAGAAAATGCCTTATTAAAATTTGAAAATTTTATTTTAAATCAAATTACAATTAGTAATAAGATTTCTAAATTGATTCCTAAAATAAATCAACAATGTAATAAAGATGTAGATTTTTTAATTGACTTAATTAAAAATTACAGATAGACTATAACCTCGATTATCAATCAATTACGCTTAGTCTTTCTTCTTATGTATTAAAACGAAACGGTCTTTTATCTTTATCATACAACAATGTTTTACTTTCACGCTAAATTATGCTACTTTTGAAAAAAAATGAATTATCAAAATTCTAATTCTAACATATTATTTTCCGCCGTCTGGAGGTTCAGGCGTTCAACGTTGGTTGAAATTCGTGAAATATTTACCCGAATTTGGTGTTGAACCTATAGTTTATACGGTTAAAAATGCTAATTATCCCATATTAGATAAGTCGCTAGAAAAAGAAATTCCGAAAGGAATAACCATTTTAAAACAACCCATTTTTGAGCCCAATAATTTCTTTAAAAAGAAAAATGAAAGTGCTGGTTTTTTAAATCCTAATCCAAGTTTTATAGGTAAAGCAATGCAATATATTAGAGCGAATTATTTTATACCAGATGCTCGTAAATATTGGATTAAACCTTCGGTTAAATACCTAACAAAATTTTTAAAAGAAAATAAAATAGATGCAATTATTACAACTGGTCCGCCACATTCTGTGCATTTAATTGGTTTAAAATTAAAGAAACAATTTCCGAACATAAAATGGTTGGCAGATTTTAGAGATCCTTGGACAGACATAGATTATTTTCATAATTTACCGCTAACAAAATCTGCAAAAGCAACACATTATAAATTAGAAAAACAGGTTTTAGAAAATGCAGACGACGTTATTGTAGTTGGCAAAACCATGCAGGAAAATTATTTGAAATTTAATAAAAATACACATGTAATCACCAATGGTTTTGATGATTTCGTTAAAACGGAAGCGATTTTACTAGATACAAAATTTAGTTTGTTACATATTGGCATGTTAAATAACGACCGAAATCACAAAATGCTTTGGGAAGTCTTAAACGAAATTTCTACTGAAAACAAAGAATTTAAAAAAGATTTAGAGATTAAATTAATTGGTAAAGTTTGTCAAGAAGCAATAGATGCTATTACTGAAAACAAACTGTCAAACAATTTAACGCAAATAGATTATATAACGCATAATAAAGTCCTAAAACACCAAAAATCGGCACAAGTTTTATTACTGTTAATTAACAATGTGCCAAGCGCAAAAGGAATAATTACAGGTAAAATTTTTGAGTATTTACATGCAGAAAGACCTATTTTAGCCATTGCGCCAACAAATGGTGATTTGTCAGAAATCTTAACAAATACCAATTCAGGTTTTATTGTAGAGTTTAATGACAAAGAAAACTTAAAAGAGTTAATTTTAGAAATGTACGAACGTTATAAAAATGATTCTTTAGAAATTGATAATAAAAACATAGAGCAATACCATAGAAAAGTATTGACTGAAAAATTAATTGATTTAATTAACAAATGAAAAAAATACTAACAATTTTAGGAGCAAGACCACAGTTTGTAAAAGCCGCAGTTTTAAGTCGAGTTATTAAAAATCATGGTGAAATTGAAGAAATTATTGTACATACTGGTCAGCATTATGACAATAATATGAGCGAAGTTTTCTTTACAGAGATGGAAATACCAAAACCAAAATACAATTTAGCCATTAATGGTTTAGGTCATGGAGCAATGACAGGACAAATGCTCGAAAAAATAGAACACGTATTATTAGAAGAAAAACCTGATGCTGTTGTCATTTTTGGAGATACCAATTCAACCATTGCTGGTGCTTTAGCAGCAAAGAAACTTGATGTGAAAGTGATACATATCGAAGCAGGTTTACGTTCATTTAATATGAAAATGCCTGAAGAAATTAACAGAATTCTAACCGATAGAATTTCAGATTTATTACTTTGTCCGACTGATACTGCCATAGAAAATTTAGAAAACGAAGGTTATAAAAATCTACCAATTAAAATTGTAAAATCTGGTGATATTATGAAAGATGCTGTAATTTATTACGGTAAAACTTCCCAAGAAAAAGCAACGTATTACAAAACTTTAAATTTAAAGAAAAACGATTTTGTTTTAGCAACCATTCATCGACAAGAAAATACAGATGATATTCATAAATTAAAATCAATTTTTGAAGGTTTAGAAGAAATTTCAAAAATAAAAGAAGTCGTTTTACCTTTACATCCTAGAACTAAAAACATCTTAGCACAACACAATATAAAACCAAATATCACTTTAATAGAACCTGTAGGTTATTTTGATATGTTAGAATTATTAAAAAATTGCAATTTGGTTATTTCGGATTCTGGCGGTTTGCAAAAAGAAGCTTTTTTTAATAAAAAACATTGTATTATTGCAAGAGAAGAAACCGAATGGGTTGAACTTGTAAAAAACGGATTTGCAACAATAATAGGTTCTGATAAAACTAAAATGCTAAACGCTTTTAATGACTATCAAAATAGTAATGCCGATTTTTCTAAAAATCTTTATGGAAATAATGTTGGTGAAAATATGCATCAAGAAATATTGAAATTAATAAACTAGTTTACCTAAAAATTCGAACAGAATAATATAGAAGGTTACCTCATTCGTTCCTCATTCGTAATGGCATAAACTAAAATTTTTTATTCAAAATTAAAAATTCAACATTTAAAATCTAAAAAAATGAACTTACCAAAATTTCTTACCGCAGACAATACAGATAACCCAGATGATAATTTTATAGTACATACAGAATATCCTAGATTTATTATTAATTTAATAGATGATGAAATAGAATTTTTAGAAGATATTACGGTTTCCGATCAAGAAGAATTAACTTTAATGACCGCAGAATTAATCGACGAAGCTTCTGCTTTTTATGATAAAGAAGTTGCTCGTTATCAAGAAGATTAGACAACTTAAAACGCAATAAATTGAATCATTTAACATTACATAATTATGTTCCTAAAACAGCACTAACTAATGTTAATGAATTATTAAATCGATTTCATTTTCATCTAAAAATTAAATCAAATCGCAAAACGAAACATGGCGATTTTAGACCTTTAAAAGATGGTTCTTTTCAAATAACCATTAATAATGATTTAAATAAATACCGATTTTTAATTACTCTAATTCATGAAATCGCACATTTAAAAACGTTTAAAGAGTCCAGAAAAGTAAAACCTCATGGCTTGGAATGGAAAATAAATTTCCAACATTTATTGTTACCTTTTTTAAAACCAACTATTTTTCCAGAAGAACTTTTACCTATTATTGCTAATTATATTCGTAATCCTAAAGCAAGTACAGATTCCGATATTAAATTGTCCTTAGCACTAAAACAATACGATGAAAAATCGGATAAAGATTATATATTTGAAATTCCATTAAAAAGTATGTTTAAATATAATAATCGTATTTTTGAAAAAGGAGAAAAACGGAGAGTTCGTTATATATGTAAAGAACTAAAAACTAATAAAGAATATCTATTTCATCCTAATGCTGAAGTGGAATTAGTCAAGTAGACAGTAGACAGTAGACAGTAGACAGTAGACAGTAGACAGTAGACAGTAGACAGTAGACAGTAGACAGTAGACAGTAGACAGTAGACAGGAGAAAGTAGACAGTAGACAAAAAAACAAAAATTAATCCCAAAAAACAAATAAACGATTAAACGATTAAACAATAAACAATTAAACAATTAAACAATTAACTAATAAACGAAATTTGAAAACTAACAAAAATTACTACGCAATAATAATGGCAGGTGGCATTGGTTCAAGGTTTTGGCCAATGAGTACAAGTGAATATCCTAAGCAATTTCATGATATGCTTGGTGTTGGCGAAAGTTTATTACAACGTACATTTAATCGCTTTGCGAAACTAATACCTAAAGAAAATATATTAATATCTTCTAACAAAAATTATAAAGATTTAATTCTAAGTCAATTACCAGATATTTCGGATAAACAACTAATTCTAGAACCTTTAATGCGCAATACAGCACCATGTGTTTTATATGCAGCATTAAAAGTAAATGATCTTAATAAAGATGCAATTATGGTTGTAGCGCCTTCAGATCACTGGATTGATGATGAAGATACATTTTTAAACAACATTAAAACTTCTTTTGATTATTGTGCTAAAAACGATGTATTAATGACTTTAGGAATCCAACCATCTAACCCGAATACTGGTTATGGTTATATTCAATTTAATGGAAATGATGCCATTAAAAAAGTGGTGAATTTTACCGAAAAACCAACTATAGAAAAAGCAAAACAGTTTATTAATGAAGGAAATTACCTTTGGAATGCTGGAATTTTTGTTTGGTCTACCAAAAATATTTTAGCATCGTATAAAAAACACCTTCCAGAAATGGATAAACTATTTTGCCTAGGTAATACTATTTGGAATACCGATTTTGAAGATGATTTTATAGAAGATAATTATCAAAATGCAGAAAGTATTTCTATCGATTTTGGCATTATGGAAAAAGCAACAAATGTCTATGTTTTACCTGTAGAATTTGGATGGAATGATCTTGGTACTTGGGGTTCATTATTCGATAAATTACCTAAAGATAAAACGAATAATGCGGTTGTAAATGCCGAAACTATTTTTAGAAATTCTTCAAATAATATTGTTAGAACTGAAAAAGGAAAACATGTTGTTATACAAGGTTTAGATAATTTTATTGTAGTAGAAAAAGATAATGTTTTACTTATTTGCCCTAAAGGAAAAGAGCAAGACATCAAACAAATTGTAGCAGAAGTAAAAGGGAAATTTAAAACTAAATTAACCTAAACTCTCATTAATATTAGAATTGCATGGAAGAAAAAGCAAAAGAACAAGAAAAAAAAATAGAACAAACCAAACAAGAAGCAAAAGAAGACATGAAAGGTTTTGCTTCTAGCATTAGTAAGTTTGTTAGAGAAATATTGAATATAAGGCACGATACCGATAAACAAACTACCATACAAAGCATAAAAGATAATATTGCAGTAAAAGGTCATACTGCGTGGATTTTAGTTTTTTCTATTTTAATTGCCTCTATTGGCTTAAACGTTAGTTCTACTGCAGTTGTAATTGGTGCGATGCTTATCTCACCTTTAATGGGACCAATTTTAGGTGTTGGTTTGTCTATTGGCATTAATGATATTGATACTCTAAAACGATCCATATTAAATTTAGGTGTTATGCTTGGTTTAAGTATTTTTACTTCATGGCTATTTTTTAGTATTCCTTTATTTCAAGAGTTAACACCAGAATTATTTGCAAGAACACAACCAGATGTTAGAGATGTAATGATTGCAATTGCTGGTGGCTTAGCATTAATCATTGCCATAACAAGACCAAGTCCACAAACAAATACAGTTGCAGGTGTTGCAATTGCAACTGCATTAATGCCACCACTTTGCACTGCTGGTTATGGTTTAGCTGTAGGCGAACTTAAATATTTTCTAGGCGCTATGTTTTTGTTTTTAATCAATACCACTTTTATTGCTTTAGCCACTTTTGTTATTGTAAAATATTTACGATTCCCGATGGTTCGGTATATTAATTCTGCTAAGAAAAAGTTTATATCAAGATTAGCATCTTTTGTGGCGATTATTGTTTTAGGCGCAAGTATTTATACCTTTTATAATTTATATTTAAAAAATAACTTCAAAACCAAAGGTCAAACATTCATCACTTATTTAAAAGAAGAAGGAATTGGTATTATTGATGAAGAAGAAGGCGACATTAATTTTAAAAATAATAGTATTGATATAACTGTTTACGGAAAAAATGTTACGAAAAAAGACATTACACATTGGAATGAAAAATTAGTAAATATCGGTTTAGAAGGGACAAAACTTAATATACAAAGTGGCAAAGATGACTCTAAAATGATTAATGAATTTCAGAATTTAAAAGAACAATTTGCCAATAATCAAAAAATAATTGAAGGCCGAGATGTTTCTATTAGAAATAAAGAGGAATTGATTAAAAACCAAAGCGATAAAATTAATTATTTAGAACGCAAACTAAATAATAACATTCCGTTTTTAAAAATTAGCGAAGAAGCAAAAATAAATTATGAAGGTTTGCAAGAGATTTCGTTTTCAAATAAAATAACAACTAATTTTTCTAGCGTAGATACATTAGCCGTTTTTAATGCAAAGTGGTTTGATTCTATTTCTAAAAAGGTAATTGAAGTAGAGAAATTAAAATTAAATAAATGGCTTAAAACTAGATTGTCTTTAGATACTTTATTAGTTATAAATGAGAATAAATGATAATGGAAATCAAACAACTAATACATTCCGAAGTTACTAATAATTCCAAATCTAAAGAAATTATTATAATTACGGATAACATTAGAACACCAGAAAATATCGGAATGCTATTTCGTATTTCCGAAGCATTTGGCGTAAAGAAAGTGTTTTTAGTTGGAGATTCGCCTGATTTAACTAATAGAAAAGTATTACGTACCGCTAGAAATACCGAAAAAGAATTGAATATTCAATATTTTGACGAAATGCAACCACTACTCGACTCTATTAAAAAAGATAATTATTTTTTAATAGGTTTAGAATTAACAAATAATAGTCAAAATATAAAAAATTATGATTTTAACAAACATCAAAAAATAGCACTTTTTATTGGTGCCGAACGCTTTGGTATTTCGGATACGACACTACAGAATATAAATACTTGTGTGCATATAGAAATGTTTGGTAAAAACTCCTCTATGAATGTAGTAAATGCTTTAAGTATTTGTTTGTATGAAATTGTCACCAAAAATTAGTTTTAAATTTTAATACATTTGTTTAATTTCAAATCAAATGAATTATGACACATCAAGACAGTTTAAAAAGGTTAAAAGAAGGTAATGCTAGATTTGATAAGCAAGGAAATCTTATAAAAAAAGAAGCTGGAATTCATCATGAAGACAATCATTTTGAAAAAATAAAACCTTATACTTCTGCAAAAGAATATGATTATTTAATGACTAAAGGCAACAAGGCTTCACATTTACTAAGTTTGCAATCTAAAGAATTATTACAATTAAAATTTAAAGGACAAATTGAATATTTTAGACATATGGAATTAGAAAAAATGTTAAGTGAATTTTACAGTTTACAAGGTAAGTCTGAACGAATTAAAAACTTTCCATTTCCTAGACAATACGCAACAGTAAATTTTATTTTTGTTTGGATTTTTTTAATATTATTACCATTTGGTATGCTAAAAGTTTTTTCAGATGCAAGTTGGTTGGTTGTTCCTTTTTCGATGTTAGTTTCTTGGGTTTTTATTTTAATGGAAATGATTGGTGATTATTCAGAAAATCCGTTTGAAGGTTCGTATAATGATGTGCCTATTTCAAGCATGGCAAGATCCATAGAAATAGATATTAGGCAAATGTTAGACGAAACAGATTTACCAGAACCTTTAAAACCTGTTGGCGAACATAAATTGATGTTTTAAATTATTTTAACAAATGGAATTCTATCATTCAGTTTTAGAAATTTTACAACAACATTATTTATTAATAATCGCATTTTTCTTTATTGCTATTATTTATTCTTCGGTTGGTTTTGGTGGCGGCACTAGTTATAGCGCATTATTATCTCTAACAGGAATTCCGTTTATACAGTTTAGAGCAATTTCACTTTTATGTAATATTGCTGTTGTTTCTAACGGAACTCTACTCTACCATAAAAACAAATTATACAATTGGAAAAAAGTTCTACCAATCGTTTTATTTAGTGTTCCGTTTGCTTTTATTGGCGGTTTACTAAGAATTGAAAAACGATATTTCTATATTATTTTAGGCGTTTCTTTATTAGTTGCTGCAATAATGACTATTACATCAAAGTATATTAAAAAAAATGAAGAAGCGATAGAAACAAATTTTAGTTTTTTAAAAAACGCCCTTTTTGGTAGTAGTATTGGTTTTTTATCTGGTATGGTAGGTGTTGGCGGAGGCGTTTTTCTTGCTCCTTTATTGCATCTCACAAAATGGGATTCACCAAAAAAAATAGCCGCAACTTCAAGTTTTTTCATTTTAGTAAACTCTATTGCAGGTTTGGTTGGACAATTTCAAAATGAAGATTTTCAAATTAATTTTTCTTTAGTTGTTGTTTTGATTTTTTCAGTTTTTTTTGGCGGACAAATTGGCTCTAGAATGAGTTTAAAGGTAAATCAAAAAATAATTAAAACGATTACCGCTTTTTTAATTGGTTTTGTTGGTTTGCGTATTTTGTATTTGAATCTAATTTGAGAGTTTGACTTTATTGATTATTTTCACTAACTTCGTCGTTCGGTTATGTATAAAACATTGAAACGATTTTACATATAAGCGTTAGAGTGCATAAGATAAAACGACCCTGAATTCAATACAAAAATTTGATTAAAATTAACAAAATGATAAAAAGACAAGATTTAACCGAAAGTAGAGTAATCACTCAAATGGAATATGAAGGTTATTTAGATACATTAAATCTTGACTTCAGCAACTTAATTGATAGCCCAGACCAAATTGGGACTGCAACAAATGATTATATGAGAGTTTTAGGTTGTGCAGTAGATTTAAAATTAAAAAAAGACAAAATTATTGATTTATTAACTTTAGTAAAAGAGTTTGGTAAAGCCAATTTTATGAGTATTGTAAAATCTAAAAATACCAAAGAAATTACTTTCCAAAACAAAAAACACCCTTTTAAATATTCAAATAAAATTAACTATGCCGACCCAAGTAGTTGGTGCAACTCTTTTTTTACGAGTATAATTCTTAGAGATAAAGAAACCGCAAAGTTTTTTAGTAGTATTCCTGCCGAAATACATTTTTCAGGTAACGTTTCTATGAATAATTTATACCACATAGAAGTAGAAATTATTAAAAATTTTTACAATTCAGGAAAATTTAATGATGCTTTGTTTTCTGCTTCTTTTAATGAAATAGATAAGTCAAGTTTAGACAATTATGATTACAACAACATTACAAAATGTTTGAAACCATTTTTAACGTTACTAAAAAACGTTTCCGATAATGATGAAGAAGCATTTAACCAAAACTTAGAAAAAGCATTAATAGCACATCAAAAATTTTGGACAGCCAAAACCAATGACAGATTTTATGACAGTAAAGGTTGGGTATCTTTACCTATTTTAGCAGTAGCATCTTTAGGTAAAGACAAAGGATTTAAAATTCAGATAGAATCAGAATACACACCAATGTGGTTAATAGATAAAATATTTTAAATTAAAAAGTGCTGATGATTTCCCAACTGTGTTTACCATTAAAAATAAAGATTTGAAAGATACTATCATTAGTATTGACACCGACATTGAAGATGAGGTCAAAAAAAACAGTTTCTTTCTTGGCTAAACCAATCATTGGAAAACGCACAAGATTTAGTGTTATTTTATTATTAAAAAACGCACTCTAACAGGGCTAAAATTCATTTGGGTTTGTGCAAGCCGAAAGAGAAGATCTTTCTTAACCTCTACAACGTACTTCGGTATGATATTTATATTATAAAACAAACTATGAAAATACAATTAAAACGACTATTTTTTCTTTTTACAATAATCATTGTTGTTGTATCTTGTATAGCTAGTAAGTCAGCAAAAAAGACCCCTGAAATAAACGTCCCAAAAGAATTTATTGTATTATGTAATAATGCTACTCAAGAAGAATTAAGATTTAAAATTAAAGAAGATATTAAACAATGGAAAAACATCAAAACCCCAATTATAGCAAGATATAAAGGAAATGATATTTTAGATTATCAACATATATGTTTTGAGGATGATAAAGGTTATGTTTATGACTTTGGTAGCGGAAATAATAGCTATGGTAAATACACATTATTCGAAAACAAGGAACATTATAATGATAATCCAATATTATTAAATAAACGATTTAAAATTTATTGGGATTGGAAAAAGTCAGAATTTCCTTGTTGCAATGGTGATTATGAATTGGTAAAGGCATTTCAGCCATCAATTATTAAATTAGAATTGCTAAATTATTTACAGGGCAGAGATTTAGATGGAGATAATAAAGAGGATAAAATCTCCTTCTCCATACCTAATGGGGCACATTGTTGTTATAAAATAACGATCAAATTAAGTTCAAATAATACAACTTACAATTACCCATTTAATATGGATGGTGGTTATATAAATAATGTGGACGGAAGTATACCCAATCAATTTAAAATTGAAGATATTGATAATAATGGTTTGCCTGAAATAATTATGCAAATAGCTACTTATAATGGTATAAAAGAAACAATACCAATTGAGTGGACTAAGCGGTACGGAATAACAACAAATAATATTATAATTGAATTTAAAAATAAACAGTTGATGGTTAATGATTATAAAAACGCACTCTAACAGGGGCTAAAATTCATTTGGGGCTTGGTAGTTAGCTGAAAGTACAGAGCTTTGAATAAAGTCCACTAAATGTAACAATTTTATATTTAAATGCTAAGTACATGACAAAAAATCAAATATATTTATAACGTTTTGATTTAAAGCGTTTAATAAATGGTTTGCGATATGATTCAGACCATATTTAAAAATAGTAATTGCTTTTCTTCCATGTTTTTTGATTTTAATTGGATTTATTTTATGTAAATAGATGCCAACTTTGTAACACCACACAAAAGCAATCATAATCAGTAATACT
>JAMONN010000031.1 GCA_027065775.1 Flavobacteriaceae bacterium
CAATCTGACGCATCAAGTTTTTGTCCATGGACAATTAACGCTACGGACATATTACCAAATTCAAATGTAATTAATAATGCCATTTTAGGCGCATATCAAGACTATGATAATTCTAATGGTATTGGTTCGCAAGTTTACGGTTTTATTGGTGCTGCGCCGTTTAGAAAATTTGTTGTGTATTTTGATGATGTTTCTTTATTTGCATGTAATGATATTACATCTTCTAATCAAATAGTTTTATATGAAACCTATAATTTTATTGATGTACAAATAAAAGACAGAAATGTTTGTGATAGTTGGAACGGCGGAAGAGCGATGATTGGTATTCAAAATATAGATGGTACCGAAGCTTATTTTCCACCAAATAGAAATACAGGTAATTGGGAAGCACATAACGAAGGTTGGCGTTTTAGACCAGAACAAGAGTATCCAGATTTTCAATTTATTGTTTGTGATCCAGAAGTAGATGGTGTAGAAGTATTTGATTTAGAAAGTGTTATATCTGAATTTGATGCAAGTGAAGGAAGTGTATTTAACTTTTTTGAAACCTTAGCAGACGCAGAAGCATTTACAAATTCCATACCTTTAAATTACACAAACACGAGCAACACGCAAACTATATTTTTAAGAATAGATGATAATATAAGTGGTTTATCTATTAAACAAATACTATTAGCAACAATAGATTGTACGGCAGATTACGATTTAGACAATGTATCAACTCTAGAAGAAGATTTAAACGCAAACGGTAATCTAGGCGATGATGATACAGATGGCGACAACATACCAGACTTTCTAGACGAAGATGATGATGGCGATTACGTTTTAACAAATGTAGAAGCAATTAATACAAGAAGTTCTAATGCTGCTTACCAAGATACAGACGGCGACCAAATACCAGATTATTTAGATAATGATGATGATGGCGATGGTATTTTATCATTAGACGAAGATACCAATGGTAATTATAATTTATTTGATGATGATACTGATGGTGATAACATACCAAATTTTCTAGATAATCATTCTTTAAGTATTACTGACAACGCATTAAATTCATTTTTACTATATCCAAACCCCACAAAAGATATTTTAACCATTGAATTTTTGGATACACAAGTAAATACTAAGTTTTCGATTTATAGTTTAACAGGAAGTATTGTATATAAAAAACAAACTTTAGAACAAACTAAAACCAATATTAACATCTCTAATTTAAGTGCAGGTGTTTATTTTATAAAGTTAGAAAACGATAATCAAACTGCTATTAGAAAGTTTGTGAAAGAATAAATTTATATATTAAAAAATCATGAAAATGAAATTACAATTTAAATTACTTATCGGATTATTATTAATATCTTTTATTGGGTTTTCTCAAGACGCAGATGGTGATGGTGTTATAGACTCTCAAGAGTTAATTGACTTAACAGACCCTAATGACCCATGTGATTTTGAACCAACTAGTGTAACGGTATTACCGAGTACAGGATGGTTAACAGCAGATTGCGATGGAGACGAAATTGATAATGGCACAGAAGCAGGAACAGATCCAACAAATCCAAAAGATACAGATGGAGATAATACACCAGATTACTTCGACTTAGATTCTGATAATGATGGCATAGCAGATGAAACAGAAAGGAACGTAGATACAGATAACGATAATATTCCAGATTATCAAGATATAGATGATGATAATGATGGGATTATTACTTTTAATGAAGATAATGGAGATTATGATGGAGATAATTTACCTGACTATTTAGACCAAGATTCAGATGATGATGGCATACCAGATAATGTAGAAGGTCAATCTACATTAAATTATATTGAACCAACTGGTTTAGATTCTGATAGTGATGGTTTAGATTTTGCTTACGATAATATCAATAGCGATGGAATCGACCCAGAAGATACCGATAATGATGGCGGTGCTGATTATATCGACGGAGATTCTGATAATGATGGTGTTCTAGATGAGAATGAAACAGGAATTGTATTAACTGGTTTAGATGATGATAATGATGGTTTAGATAATGGTGCAGAAGAAAATCCGTTAGGTGGTTATAACGATTCAAACGGAATATTAAACAATGGCGCCATAGATTTACCCAATACTAACGGAACAGGTGATGTGAATTTTAGAGACGGTTTAGATATTTCTCTTAGTGTAATTGATAATTATTCATTTATTAATATATCTCTTTTCCCAAATCCTGCAAAAAACATTTTAACCATTGAATTTATTGATACACAAGTAAATACTGAATTTTCGATTTATAGTTTACAAGGTAGTCTTATTATAAAAAAACAAACTTTAGATCAAACTAAAACCAATATTAACATCTCTAATTTAAGTGTAGGTGTATATTTTCTAAAATTAGAAAACGATAATCAAACTGCTATTAGAAAGTTTGTAAAGAAATAGAGAGATTGTAATAATCTTCAACCCTTTTAGCGTTATTATTTATACGGATATTAACGCTAGAAGGATTTATAAATGGTAACAAACCACATTCATTACTCTGGTAAAAACACAAACCCAGAACTATGATCTTTACTAGCACCAGTAACACTTTTTAAACAATTAATTTTATTTTCATTTTTTAATAATCCTAAAAAAGCGAAAATTAAAGCTTCTTTAAAATCTATGATGGTTTTATTTGGAATGATAATTTCATTTTTAACATAATAATTAATTCTAGAAATTAAAAATTCATTAAAAGTACCGCCACCTGTAATTAATAATTTACCATCCGATTTTATCTTTTTTGCAATCTGAAAAGCAACATGCTCAACAAAAGTGCTTAAAACATCTTTTTCTGATAAATTATATGTATTAATTAATGGAAAAATAATTTCGGTTACAAATTCAAAGCCTAAAGATTTTGGTTTCTCTTCTTTATAAAATATCAAATCGTTTAATTCGTTAAATAATTTGGAATTTACTTTTCCTGTAGAAGCAATTTTACCTGCATCATCAAAAGGAAAACCTAATTTATTAGCATAATGATTTAGTACAATATTTACAGGACAAATATCAAAAGCGATTCTTTCTTCATTTTTATCGAAAGAAATATTTGCAAAACCACCAAGATTTAAACAATAATCATATTCCGAAAACAACAATTTATCGCCTATTGGTACTAATGGAGCGCCTTGACCGCCAAGAGCAACGTCTTGTGTTCTAAAATCACAAATCGTTTTCTGCTTTGTTTTATTTGCAATAGTTTGTCCGTTACCAATTTGTAAAGTGTACTTTTCTTCAGGTTTATGATGAATTGTATGGCCATGCGAGGCAATAAAATCAATTATATCAATCTTATTATTTTCCATAAAATCTAAAATTAATTCTGATAAATAACTACCATATTTAATATTTAGTTCTTTTAATTGCTCTTTATTATAATAAAAAGCTTCTTTTAAGGAAGTTATCCATTTACTTGAATAGGTAATTGTTTTCGAATAAATAATATCGAAAGTAATATTTTTTCCATGAAAATGGCATTCTTTAAATTTAACATACACCAAATCTACACCATCTAAAGAGGTGCCACTCATTAAACCAATACAATACCAATTTTTTGTTTTCAATTTAAAATAGAATAGTTACCTTTGTAAACATAAAAATTAAAACTAAATTCTGTACTATTTTATTCTAAAATTTACAGAAAAAATAAATATACAATGGATTTTAACCTTACCGAAGAACAAATAATGATTCGCGACGCTGCTCGTGATTTTGCACAAACCGAATTATTACCTGGTGTAATAGAACGTGACGAAAAACAAGAATTTCCACATGAACAAATAAAAAAAATGGGAGAACTTGGTTTTTTAGGCATGATGGTAGACCCAAAATATGGCGGTGGCGGAATGGATGCAGTTTCTTACGTTTTAGCTATGGAAGAAATTTCTAAAATAGACGCTTCGGCATCTGTAGTAATGTCTGTAAATAACTCATTAGTTTGTTGGGGAATTGAAACTTACGGAACTGAAGAACAAAAACAAAAATACTTAACAAAATTAGCAACTGGTGAAATTATTGGTGCTTTTTGCTTGAGTGAACCCGAAGCAGGATCGGATGCAACTTCGCAAAGAACAACTGCGGAAGATAAAGGCGATCATTATTTAGTAAACGGTACAAAAAACTGGATTACCAATGGCGGAACAGCATCGGTTTATATTGTAATTGCACAAACAGATGTCGAAAAAGGACATCATGGAATTAATGCACTTATCATAGAAAAAGGGCAAGATGGTTTTGTAGTTGGTCCAAAAGAAAATAAATTAGGCATTAGAGGTTCAGATACACATTCGCTAATGTTTACCGATGTTAAAGTACCAAAGGAAAATAGAATTGGTGAAGATGGTTTTGGTTTTAAGTTCGCTATGAAAACACTTGCCGGTGGAAGAATTGGGATTGCTTCACAGGCCTTAGGTATTGCATCTGGCGCTTATGAATTGGCACTACAATATTCTAAAGAACGTAAAGCGTTTGGTAAAGAAATTTCAAGACACCAGGCAATTGCTTTTAAATTAGCAGATATGGCAACCGAAATTGAATGTGCAAGACATTTATGTATGAAAGCCGCTTGGGATAAAGATCAACATAATAATTATGATTTATCTGGTGCAATGGCAAAATTATATGCTGCAGAAATGGCAATGCGAACTACTGTAGAAGCAGTTCAAATTCATGGTGGTTATGGTTTTGTTAAAGAATATCATGTAGAACGTTTAATGCGCGATGCAAAAATTACGCAAATTTATGAAGGAACTTCGGAGATTCAGAAAATTGTGATTTCTAGAAGTGTTTTGAGATAAATATCTAATTAGTGTTTTTTTTTGCAACCATAGGATATCTAAGTTCATATAAGGTTTACTCGTGAATTCTTACTTTGAGGTAAATATCTAATTAGTGTTTTTTTTGCAACCATATAAAACATCTAAGTTCATATAAGGTTTACTCGTGAATTCTTACTTTGAGGTAAATATGTATTAGTGTTTTTTTTCGCAACCATATAAGACATCTAAGCTCATATAAGGTTTACTCGTGAATTCTTACTTTGAGGTAAATATCTAATTAGTGTTTTTTTTTGCAACCATATAAGACATCTAAGTTCATATAAGGTTTACTCGTGAATTCTTACTTTGAGTTTTTGCTTATATGACCTCAAATGCCTTATATGTAAGTTTGTTTTGGGTGCATTAACTGTATTTTTACATAAACATTTAGAACCTTGGGTTATTAGGAAATCATAAATGACACAGATAAAGTTACTTAGGCAACATCCTACTATTACGATAAATATATTTATATAAAAATACGGTAGAAACAATTGTTAGTAATATTACTATAGGAAATGCATCTCTTATAAAGTAATATAACTCATCATGATTTTCATAATTCAATTTATAACTATACTTATCAAAATACTCCCAAAATAACAACGCAACAAATACAGGTATTAATAACTGACTTAATATTTTCATAATTCTAGTTAATAAACTGTTTTCTTTTGACATAAATGCAATTAAAAAGATTGCTATAATAACTAAGTATAATAAAAAACGAATATATGTTTCTGAACCAATAATAACTGCTAAAATCCCAACAAAAATTGCAATCAAAATTCCTGCGAGAACTGCAAATCCAAAATCTGCAAACGGTACAGAGATAAAAATCCATAATAGCAAAGCTAATATTGTTGCGAAAAATAAAAAACCAAACAATATGTATTTGTCATGCATAATGTAATCGCCTTCATATTTTTGATAATTACGTAGCATGTTACTATAAGCGTTTTTTATATTATAAACTTGTTGCTTATTTTTAAGAACTAATAAGTTGTAAGAGTATTTTTCTTTATTACGATTGTATGCTTTTCGTTTATTAAAAATCACATTAGGATTACTCTCTGCAATATCAATATCATACTTCTTAGCTACTTTCAAAAAATTACTTATTTTTTTTAATGCCTCATTTTTAGTAATTGTTATTGGTAAATCATTATTGTGATAATAATAAGTAAATGGATAATTTAATTTATTTATTGTCACTGAACTATCGGTAAATACAATATTTAACTTATCAATTGCTGGCGATTTATTATTTTTAACATATCTGTAAGTCTTATTATTGTTGTCTATAAAGAAAAATGTACTGGAATTTAATGTTTCTATATCTTCTTTTAAATCTGTTGTAATGGAATCTACCTTATTTTGTACCCTATAATTATAAACTTCCATAGGAATAAAAGGTATAATAGCCAGTAATAAAATAAATAAAATAAACGAAAAGTAAGTAGTAATACTTTTTTTGTATGGTATTTTATAGTGAATTCTATAAGAGTTAAATCTAATTTGTCTTACCACAAATAAAACAAATACAAGCAAAGTCAAAAAACCAATAAAAAAAGATAATGGTTCTAGAAATGGCGGAGAATACGTATAAATTTTTGTAGGAATTAAAAAGCCCACACAAACCGCAATAATTGCAAGAATAAAAAATAAAGGCAAAAACTTATGCCAGCCAATAATCCATTGAAACGGATTATTTTTTAAAAAAGAATTGTCTATTTTTTTATATAATTCCTTCATAATTAAAATAATTTTTTAGTTGAATTACTAATGTTTCTATAATAAGATATTTCAATAGTATGTAAAATTAAATCTTTTAAAAATGCATTACTTGTAATCGAATTATCTAACTCTATATGATAATAAACGCCTCTTTTAAGAAACTCAATATTTTTTATTTTTAAAAAACTCTCTAATTCAACCGTGTTTTCTACTAATAATTCAATAGTACTTCTGTCGCTGGTTAAACTATCTTTATTTCCGCTAAAAATGGATTTTCCCTCTTTCATAAAAATCATTTCATCGGCAACAGTTTCAATTTCATGTAATTGCTGTGAACTTAAAATAATAGCTATTGGGTAATCTTTAGAAATAGTTAACGATTTTAAATCGGATAAAAATTGTTGCTGTGCATTAATATCTAAGTTTGCAATTGGTTCATCTAAAACTAATAATTGTGGTTTACCAATAAGAATTCTTGCCAATTCAAAACGCAAACGATAACCTGTAGAAATTTCAGACCATTTTAAATGTGCGTACTTTTTTAAGTTTAAAAAAGTTAAAACTTGCTCTAATTCATTTTCAATTTTTGCTTTAGGAATATTCTCCAAAGTTGCTTTTAAAAGTAAATTTTGCCTTAAAGAACCGTACCATCTTGGTATTCGTTGTGGAATAAATGCAGTTTTTTCGCGAATGGCAATCCAATTATTTGCAGTAGTTGGCGTTTTGTCAAAATAAGTAAACAAACTACTTTCTGCTTTAATATTACCAGCAATAACGTTTAATAGTGTTGTTTTTCCGTTTCCGTTTTCTCCAACAACACCTGTTATTGTATTTGGTTTTAATTCAACTTTAGCAACATCTAATATAAAATTAGATTTTTTATATTTCTTAATTATATCGGTTGCTGAAAATATGGTTTGCATCATTTTTTACGTATTCTTTATTACTGTAAATATATAACTGTTTTAGAAGGGGTTAAATTATAATAATACAAAAGAATATGAAATTAAATCGCTTTTTTTGTTTTTCTAAACATAAAATAAAATCCAATCAAAACCATTGGTATCGATAATAATTGCCCAGTTGTTAAACTATTATTAAACGAAGATTCTAAACCACCTTGTGATGCTTTAAAAAATTCTACAAAAAATCTAACAGACCAAAGTAGCACCATAAACAAACCAAATAGATAACCAGGTTTGTCTTTTTTATTCGTTTTCCAATACACATACCAAAGTGCTAAAAACACTATTACATAACCTAAAGATTCAAAAATTTGAGACGGATAACGATAAGGAATTGTTTCTAATATGTGTTTAAATTTAGGACTATTTTCTATTAATTTATAGGCCTCATTTACTGTTTTTGCTCCAGTTTCTCTCATTGCAGTTTGCTCACCAATTTGATGTCTGACAAATCTAAAACCTAATGCTGAATCGGTTACTTTACCAACAATTTCTGAATTCATTAAATTTCCAAAGCGAACAAAAGCAGCACCAATTGCGGCAGCAATTGCAATTCTATCTAAAATCCAAATAAATGGTTTGTATTTGTATTTACGTGTGTAAAAATACATCGCTAAAGCAATACCAATTGTAGCGCCATGACTAGCAAGACCCTGAAAACCAATAACTTCAAATCCTAAAGTTGCGGATGAATCTAATCGTATTGGCAAAAATATCTCGATAAAAGGTCTTTGACTGAATGAATCCCAACTATAAAAGAATACTTCACCTAATCTTGCTCCAAAAATAGTAGCAATTACAACCCACATAAAAATCGAATCTACATGTTCTTCGTTTACACCTTCGTTTTTATATATTTTTTTTAATATATATATACCTAATAAAAAAGCGCACACAAACATTAATCCGTAATAACGAACTGGAAAATTAAAAATTCTAAATAATTCTGGTGATGGATTCCAAGTTATGTTTAGCATTGTAGTTTAGTTTCACGCAGATTTCACAGATTTCACAGATTTTGAAATTGTTCTATTTGCTAATTTTATGGTGTAAAGATAAATTAATTTTGAATTTTGTTCCGATACTTCGGAATTGAATTTTGAATTATTTTTTAAGGAACTGGATCATAACCAGATTTTCCCCAAGGATGACAAGAAAATATTCGTTTAATAGCCAACCAAGAACCTTTTAAAACACCATGTTTTTGCAATGCTTCGACTGAATAATGCGAACAAGTTGGTTGAAACCTACAACTTGCTGGCGTATATGGTGAAATTGCTACTTGATAAAAGCGAATTAATAGAATGAATGGATATGTGAGGATTTTTCCCATCTTTAATTCTTCCCAAAGGGAAGAGAAATCAATACGTAAGTTAGACTTAAATTATTTATTTTCATTTTGCTTTTTAGTTTCTTCCCTTCGGGAAGACGGAAGATGGACTAACTAAACGTCGTACCATCACGGCCATCTTTTAATTGAATGCCTTTTTCTAACAATTTATCTCTAATTTCATCGGACAAAGCATAGTTTTTATTTTCTTTTGCTTGTTTTCTCATTTCAATTAGCATTTCTACAACTCCTGCTAATTTATCGTTATTATTATTGTTTTCCGAAATGTTTAACAGACCTAAAACATCAAATGTAAATTCATTCATTACTGTTTTTAGCACCTCATAATCCGATTGCGAAATAGTTTCTTTTCCTTCTTTAATTAAATTGATGAATTTTACACCTTCAAATAAATGTGCAATTAAAATTGGCGTGTTAAAATCATCATTCATAGCATTATAACATTTTTGTTTCCAAGACGCTACATCAATACTCGAAGAATTATTAACTTCTAAATTACTTAAATTATTAAGTGCTTCCATTAATCTATTATGTCCTTTTTCTGCGGACAATAAAGCGTCATTTGTTAAATCTAAAACACTTGAATAATGTGCTTGCAACATCGAAAAACGAACAACACTTGGCACAAATGCTTTGGATAGAATAGCATTATCACCTGTATAAATATCACTTGGGTTTACGTAATTGCCAGTTGATTTAGACATTTTTTTGCCGTTTAAATTCAGCATATTTGTATGCATCCAATAATTAACTGGTGCTTTGTGGTTACAAACTTGTGCTTGTGCTATTTCACATTCGTGATGTGGGAATTTTAAATCCATTCCGCCACCATGAATATCAAACTGTTCGCCTAAATATTTAGTACTCATTACAGTACATTCTAAATGCCAACCAGGAAAACCATCTGACCAAGGTGAATTCCAACGTTGAATATGTTCTGGATCTGCTCGTTTCCAAAGCGCAAAATCTTGTGGATTTTTCTTATCCGATTGACCGTCTAATGCACGTGTATTTTCTATGGCGTCTTCAATAATTCGTTTAGAAAGTATGCCGTAATTTTCTTTTTCGTTGTATTTTAATACATCAAAATATACAGAACCGTTTACTACGTAAGCCATTCCGTTTTCTATAATTGTTTGTATTGCTTCAATTTGCTCTACAATATGACCAGTTGCGGTTGGTTCTATACTTGGTGACAAAAAGTTGTATTGTCTTAAAACTTCATGAAAATCGACTGTGTATTTTTGTACAATTTCCATTGGTTCTAATTTTTCTACTTTAGATTTTGCTAAAAAAACATCTTCTTCTTCCGTCAAATGACCTGCATCGGTTATATTACGAACATATCGTACTTTATAACCTAAATGTAAAAAATAACGATAAATCATGTCGAAACTCATAAAAGTTCTAACATTACCTAAGTGCACATTACTGTAAACTGTTGGTCCACAAACATACATACCAATAAAACCTTTTGTTATTGGTTTGAATATTTCTTTTTTACCTGTTAATGTGTTGTAAATTTTAATCTCTTGCATTTCGCTTTTTTTGAAGTGTCAAAGATAGGTAATTTTCCCGCAGATTTATTCACGTTATTCTATTTTTTAAAGTGTTTATCTGTTCACTTTACTCGAGTCGCAGATTTTCGCAGAGCACAATAACTAAACATAACTATGTAAAAAATCCTCACAGGTTTTTAAAATCTGTGAGGAATTGATTAAGAAATTTTGAAGTAATTAGTTTGTTTTTATTTTACTATAATTAACATTCATATTAATAGCTGTTCCTTTTGGAACTCTAATAATAAGTTTTGTTCTTATTTTTGGTTTTTTTCTATTCTTAAGAATTTCTTTAATTTTATTTTGTCTTTTTTTACTATATTTTAGTCTTCTTTTATTAACCTCTTCTAATCTTTCCAACCTTTTTTCATTTTGTTTTTGCCTCTTTTCTTCATATCTTTCCATGCTTTCTCTATGAATTTCCATACGTCTTTCATGTATCTTCATTCTTTTTTCATGTACGTCTTTATTTCTTAACGCCAACTCAAGGGCTTTTTCTCTTAATTTTATAAAATTATCTTTATTTGCTTCTTGCCATTCTTGTAAATAATTTTGATTCTTTTTTAATTTCTCGAAATCAAAATGATTAAAACCTTCATTTAAAGAATCTGTTACAAAATTAAAATTATAAGAGAACACTTGGTTAAATGTACTATCCTTAAATATCTCTTGAAAATTAATTTCTGGAAAAGAAAAATTCATAGTATCTAAAATACCTAAACTTTCTAAAGATATTTCTGGCATTTCTATAAAATGAGGTTCAAATTCTGAATCACTAGACCAATGAAAATCGTAGTCTTGTTTTGTTTTTGAAATTATTTTTACTTCGTTATTATTTTGTCTAACATCTATTTTCCAAAAGTTAAGATATTTTTTTGCGTTGTCTTTACTAACACTTTCTACGGTTAAAACTGCATCAACTTTAATTTTATTTTTTTTCCATTCTATAATTTCTATATCTGCATAGTCAGCAATTAAAGTAACTTCAGTTCCTTTTTTTACCATGATTTCTTTGGAGTAGTCTTGTTCAAATTTTTGTGCATTTATTGTAATTGTTCCTATAAATATAAATGCGATAACTAAATTATATATTACTTTTCTCATTGTTTTTGTTTTTAATACTGTTTAATTGTTCTTTTAAACGTAATAATAATTGCAATCGCATTTGCAAATTATCGATTAATGCGTTAATCGTTTTTTCGTTTATTTTATCCAAATTTAATTGGTTACTTTCTTGCTGGTATTGTTTAGTAAGTTCTTCTAATTTACTGAAGTATTTATCTAGAATAGGCTGATTTTGATCATTAATTTCTAGCTGTGTTAATTCATAAGTAATTGCATTAGTGTAATAACTTTCTATCTTTTCTAGTTCTGGTGACAGACTACCTAGAGTATAATTTTGCTGAATTACTTCTTCTTTATTTAAATTTGAATACGTAAAAACTCCTAAACTTATTAAAATTAAAAAACTTGCTGCAATCTTTATTAATAAGAATTTATTTCTTTTTTTTGAGTGTAATTCTTTTTGCAATCTATTCTCAAATTTTAATCTGTGATTATTTGGCAGATCATTATTTGTGTTTTTATAATCGGAATTAATTATTTCTTTAATATTCTTTTGCATAATTGTTTTTATTTAAAAGTTCCTTTAATTTATTTTTCCCTCTTAATAATTGTGTTCTAGAAGCAACCTCACTTATACTTAATATTTCAGAAATTTCTTGATGATCATAACCTTCCAATAAAAATAATTGTAGAACTAACTTATATTTTAGTGGTAATTTATTTATTCCGTTAATTATTTCTTCTACGGAAGTTTTCGCTTCTAAATTCCAATCCGTAGTTTCATTAGTTAATTGAATTATATGTTCATCTATTGAAATTGTCTCTAATTTTTTCTTTTTCAAATAATCAATAGCCTGATTTATTACAATTCTTTTTAACCAAGCACCAAAGGTTACATTTGCATTAAAAGTATCTATTTTTTTGAACACTTTTATAAATGCTTCTTGTACAACATCTTCAGCAATGTCGGTTTTATTTACATACTTTAAAGCGATATTATACATTGCTTTACAGTATTTATCATACAATTGCATTTGTGCTTTTGCATCGTTCTTTTTACAAGCATTAATTAAATTTTTAATTTGCATTAATTTTGTTTGGTTATTATAAATACGATAAAAATATCTTTGTGTTGCAAAAATTATAAATAAAAAAAGAGTTTCCAAAGAAACTCTTTTTCAGACTTTTATGTTTAGATATTTAATTTATCTTAAAAAGATCTAATGCGCCATTATTATTTGTCACTATTAAATAGTCTTTATTTTTAATTGTAATAATAGTACTGTTTTTCGCATCACCAGTAGTTGACAAACCTGTTTTAGTATATGGTAATGCTTTAAAATTACCTTTATCAAATTTTAAAACGGCACCGTAAGACGCATCATAACGTTGTGTTTCTACTTCTGCGCTAAATAAGTTACCGACACATATTATTTCTTTAGTGCCGTCTTTATCTAAATCTTTAAAATTAAAACTTTGAATTGGAGATAATTGCGCATGATTTGGTAATTTAATTATCTCAAAATTTCCATTGCCTTTATTTTTTAAAAATACACTATACATAATATCTGCTTGATAATGCAAGGCGTTTTTTAACTTATCTTTACCTATAACGTCTTCTAAATTTGCTTCTGCAAATTGTTGGTATGTTGGAAATTTTTGAGATACAAATGGCATTTGCTGCGTGGAACATTCTTTACCTCTTGATGGTACTAAGTTTCCATTATATTTATTTGAAAGTACGACATCAAAAGTGCCATTATTATCAAAATCATCACAAAACACATGAAACTCATTGCTGTTATAAGTTTTAAATTTTGCGTTCAAACCTAAATTACCAATAAAATAATCCATATTACCATCTTTATCTAGATCTATCTCATTTAAACCAAACCACAAACCTCTTGTTTTGTCTAAATTAGATATTTTAGTTTTAGAAAATTTACCATTATTATTTTTATAAAATTGAATTTTAGACCATTCACCAACTGCCAAAATATCCTTATCACCATCGTTATCATAATCGGTAAATATGGCATTTGAAATCATACTATTACTCTCTAATTCTGGTGCTAATTTTTTAATTTTATCTTTAAATATACCATCTTCATTAATTAGTAATAATGATTTTGGTGCGTATGGATATTTATCTGGTATAATTCTTCCGCCGACAAATAAATCTATATCGCCATCATTATCTACATCTGTAGCAATTACAGATTGCCCGCTACTTGTGATAGTTGGCAGTTTATTAATTGATTTTATAAAGTTTCCGTTTCCGTCGTTTATATACAATCTATCTTGATACATTTTATCTTTATGCGAAAATTTTGCGCCACCACTTACAACATACAAATCTAAATCTTTATCATTATCTGCATCAAAAAATACAGTTCCTAAATCTTCATATTGTTTATCTTTTTCAAAAAAATTACTAGATGAAGTTGTAAATTGACCATTCTCATTCTGTATATATAATTCCCCACTTTGTCCGCTTGCACCGCCAATATAAAAATCTTCTAAACCATCATTATTTACATCTGCTTTAGTAATAAAAGGACCATTTTGAGATTGAGAATGTGGTAAAAGTATTTGCTTACGGTAAGCATCAAAAACGTTTTCTTTATGAACAAAATTAAGACCTAAACTAGTTGGGTTTACTTTTGTTATAAACATTGATTTTTTATTATTATATATCTTCGAATTTGCAGTTTTATAATCAATACTTAATAACTGGTTTACTCTTACATCATTTAAATTAGTTACCTTATTATCGGGCCAAATAATTTTTATAGAATCTATCTTTTTTATTTTATTTAATCCGAAATTTAATTTATTAGTAACAGATGATTGATAACCTCTACTTAAATATAATTCTTGCATTTGTTGTATTTCTTCTGCATATACAAACACTTTTGAACCTATCGCTAATTTATTTTTAGCGTTACCTATTAATTCTATTTGCAGGTAATTATTTTTACTATTGTTTTTATAGACAAACGCTTCGTCTTTCATATTATTTATTACTAAATCTAAATCACCGTCATTATCAAAATCGGCATATGCTGATCCATTTGAATAAGATGGTGTATCTAAATTCCAATCTTGTGCTTTATTTTTAAATTTTAAATCTCCTTTATTTATAAACATATAATTTTTAATTCTCTTTTCAGGAATCATAAATAACACACTTTCAATAGTCATAGATTCGCCTTGAGTGCTTTTTTGCCTTAGGTTATTTTTAAAATCGTTATTAGACATATCTTTAACAATTCCATTAGTAATAAAAATATCTTTTAAACCATCATTATCAAAATCGGCAATTAATGGTGCCCAACTCCAATCTGTTTTAGAAATTCCTGAAATTTGACCAATATCACTAAATGTTTCATTACCATTATTTAATTGCAACATGTTAAACATGTATTGATGATGATAACCAATATTTACCATAGAATTAAAATTTGCGGTACTCATTGAAGCCATATTGGTTTTACTTCTAATATGATCTGATGGCGTCATATCTACCACAGATAAGTCTGGTAATAAATCATTATTAATATCTGCAAAATCAGAACCCATACTATAAAAAGATGTATGTCTAACTTGTGTAAGAATTTTATTTTTAAATGTATTATTTTTATTATTGATGTATAACATATCTGGTTCTAAATAATCATTACAAACATAAATATCTGGCCAAGAATCATTATTAAAATCACCAATTACCGCACTTAAACCCCATGCTTTATTTAATATATTTGCTTGTTTACTAATATTAATAAACTTATTACCATCATTTCTAAATAGTTGGTCTGAAAATTCATATTTAATATCATTTTGGATTATGGTACTAATTTTAGTATTATTTTTAAAATCGGTTCTATGATTTACCAAATACATATCTAAATCACCATCTTTATCCATGTCGAAAAAATAAGATTGTATAGAAAATCCTTGATAATCTAAACCCCATTTTTTTGCTTCTTCTTTAAAGGTATTGTCTTTTTGGTTAATATAAAGTTTATTTTTACGTAACTCATTATCTTTTAATGAAGCAGATTTACACACATAAATATCTAACCAACCATCATTATTAATATCTATCATAGTTGCACCAGTAGACCAACCTTTATCATCTATTACATTTGCATTAGTAGTAATATCTTCAAATTTAAAATCTCCTTTGTTTAAATATAATTTATTTTCATTTTGATTAGATGTAAAATAAATATCAATTAAACCATCATTATTAATATCACCCGTTGATACGCCACCACCATTAGAGATATATGCATAATTTAAAAAATTAAATTCTAAATTTTCTATTACTTCATTTTTAAATTTAATTCCTGTTTCTGAAGCGTCTAACTTTGTAAAACCTAATTCTTTCTTAATTTCATTTTTAATAATTTTAGCATTTTGTTCTTCTTTACACGAAAAAAAAACTAATAACACCATTAAGTTTAAAATAAATCTCATAATTAATATTATTATATTTTTTCAAAGTTACTAAAAACTTATATTTCTTTAAAATAGTTATGCAATAATTTTACTACTTTTACATAATAATATGTCTATTAAAAAAAACGAATCTAATCTAAAGGAAATAAAAGGTGTAAATCAACCGCCAACTATTAATCCTAATATAAAAGGTATTGTTTCTAAAAACAATTCCGTTAAGGAAATTGTTGCTCAAATTAAAAAACAAAATATTACTTTTTTAAGCAAAGCAATAACTTTAATTGAAAGCACAAACCACAAACATCAAAAAAAAGCAAGTAAAATTATTGATGCCTGTTTGCCTTTTGCAAATAATTCGATTAGAATAGGTATTACTGGTGTTCCTGGAGTTGGAAAAAGTACATTTATTGAAACGTTTGGCAAATTACTAACCACTAAAGGTAAAAAAGTAGCCGTTTTGGCCATTGACCCAAGTAGTTCGATAAATAAAGGTTCTATTTTAGGTGATAAAACTAGAATGGAAGAATTGGTGAAAGATAAAAATGCTTTCATTAGACCTTCTGCTTCTGGAGAAAGTCTTGGTGGCGTTGCTAAAAAAACCCGAGAAACTATTATTTTATGCGAAGCTGCTGGTTTTGATATTATTTTAATTGAAACCGTTGGCGTTGGTCAAAGTGAAACTGCGGTTAGTAAAATGGTAGATTTTTTTTTGCTATTAAAACTTGCTGGTGCTGGCGACGAATTACAAGGTATAAAACGTGGTATTATTGAAATGGCCGATGCTATTGTTATTAATAAAGCCGATAATGACAATGAAAGACAAGCAAAATTAGCAAAACGTGAATTTGCAAATGCGTTACATTTATACCCAATAAAAGAAAATCTCTGGTTACCAAAGGTTACTACTTGTAGTGCTCTACATAATAATGGAATTGATGCTGTTTGGAAAATAATTAAAGAGTATTTAAAACATACAAAATCAAATAAATATTTTGAAAAAAACAGAGTAAATCAAAATAAATTTTGGTTAACCGATACTATTAATAATGCTTTACAAACAAATTTTAATTCGAACACTACTATTAAAAAATTACTAAAAGAAGAATTAGAATTAATTACTACAAACAAAAGTAATCCGTTTAAATCTGCTCGTAAATTATTAGATTTCTATTTTGATAACTTTTCTAAAAAATAATTTTGACTACAATTGTCGTTTACTCCTACAGAAATAAAGGTTTCAATTATGTAAATTGAAACCTTTATTAAATTAATTTATTATTTTGAATCTTATGTAAATTCAGATTTAAAAATTAAGCATTTTTAAAAACAAACTCGCCATCTAAAATAGCTAAAATAATAGCACTTTCTGCAACAATTTTACCTGCAATAATTTCTTTAGAGAGTTTGTTTAATACCTCTCTTTGAATAACACGTTTAATTGGTCTTGCTCCATATTGCGGATCAAATCCTTGTATTGCTAAGGCTTCTAAGGCTTCGTTTGAAAATGAAAACTGAATGTCTTTTTCTGCTAACATTTTAACTAATCCGTTTAATTGAATTTTTACAATTTTGCTTACTTCTTCTTTGTTTAAAGGTGTAAACATAATTATTTCATCAATTCTATTTAGAAATTCTGGTCTTACCGTTTGTTTTAAAATAGAAACGACTTCGGTTTTAGTTTCTTCAACTACCATTGCACGTTTACTCATATCTAAACCTTCTAATTTTTCTTGAATAATATGTGCTCCAATATTAGAAGTCATGATAATTATAGTATTTCTAAAATCGGCAGTTCTACCTTTATTATCAGTCAAACGACCTTCGTCTAAAACTTGTAATAAAATATTAAAGGTATCTGGATGTGCTTTTTCAATCTCATCTAAAAGTACAACTGAATACGGTTTTCTTCTCACTGCCTCAGTAAGTTGTCCA
>JAMONN010000032.1 GCA_027065775.1 Flavobacteriaceae bacterium
TACTTTTATTAACTCTATAATTAACAAACCATTCTACAGTAATCAATAATTGATAAATTATATAAATAATCATATTTACCAACCAAATAATTTTAATTATTGATTTATCTATTGTAGCTAAATAATTACCTGAAACAAAAAATAAAGTACTGCTTATCAAGTAAATGAAAATACCACAATTAATATAAAAATATTTTTTCTCTTCTAATAATGATATAAAAATGTATAATACCGAATAAATTATTAAAGGTATGGATGATAAAACAATTTCAAATAAATTAAATTTAAAATATATTTTAGGGTTATAAATATAATACATACTTATACAACTTACAACAGTTACTCCTGTGATTAAAATTCCTTTTTTAATATTTTTATTATCAAATAAATTATAATAAAAACAACTTAAAAACACAAATTGAATTAAAAAATAATAATGTGATAGAAATAAATTAGGTATACTGTAATGAAATAAATAACCAGAATGTATATTTATTACAAGCATTAAAAATAAATAAATGGTAAATACTTTAAAGTTTGTATCATTACTTTTACAAACTTTAAAGTATGCTATTACATTAAAAATTAACAATATAAGTTCAATTGTTTTTAAATAGTCTCTCAATATTATTTATTTAGCGGACTACTTTTTTTATCACAAAAAGAAGGACAAGGCGTTGTAAAATCATAAATACCACTATCTAAACTTTTGTTATTACTAAGATTGTTAATAATATCATTATGATTACCATTTTTATCAATTGTAGTACCAACGAACACTTGTTTTTCGCCATTTCCAGCAGGTTCGTTACAATCTATTGCCATATAACCTCTAATTCCAGCATTTACAACCGTAGATTCTTGCAATACATAATTACCATTATCTAATTTTAAAACACCCATTTCTTTTAGGATTTCGGTTAAATCTTCTACTGGTATTAAAAATGCTTTTGACATTTTGGGATGTATTTTACGCCATTCTATTGTCCATTTTTCTGCGTTTGCTAATGTGATTTGTTTACTCATAATTAAAGTCTGTTTAGTTGAAAAAAATCATAAGTCACTACAACTTATGCATTAAGGTTATCGTAATTTTAAAGTGTAGTTTTATAAGTTTATAGTTTCTCTCTATTATTTGAATACTTATTATTAAAGTCAAATAAAACTATACTAATGTAATAATTGTTACCAATGTGCAATGTACAATATAATGATTAAATAAAAAAAGGCAGTCTTAAAAACAGGTATAAATACCTGTTTTTAACTTTAAGTGATTTTGCGCTAAAAAAGAACATACATTGCTTCTACATTTGCAATATCATTAACCTATCTAAAATATTAATTATGTATGTATCATTATCTCCTTTACAATCTCCTTATCTTAATAATGCATTTTCTTTAGATGCAACTTCAACTAATATTACCAAATTAAAATCAAAAAAATCAATTCCTAACAAGAATTCATTTAAAAACAGATTATTAAAACTGAGAAAATTAAATCCATATTTTTATGAAAAATTAATAAAAATTAAAGAAAATGCTGGTTTAAAATATTCAAAAAAATATTTAGATAACTATTTAGAAGAATATAACCTAACCTTTAAAGATTTAATATCCTAACTTTTACATAAAGGTGATTCAGTTTTGATATTCCCTCAAGCATAATATTTAACTTTATACTTTTATTAAAGTTTAGTCATTTTTATTACTAGATAGGTATTACAAAATATTTAAAAAATAAACTTCCCTCAGTTTATGTTTGTTGTAAGTAAAAAGTGAATTTTTATAATTCACTTTTTTCATTTAAAAAAACATCTATTTTATATGAGTCTTATTTTTATACACTTATCCTTATTATTCCATTGTTTAAAATAGTAAAAATCAAAACCAAGTATTTATACCTGTTTTTTAAAAAGGGTTAATGTACGCTAACCAAAAACTATTAACTATAATAAATTTGTATAAAATTATTAATCTATTAAAAACAAATTTATTATGGAACCATTTATTGCACAAATTATGATGTTTGGAGGAAATTTTGCACCAAGAGGTTGGGCATTTTGTAACGGGCAATTATTAGCTATTAGTCAATACGCTGCTTTATTTTCATTAATAGGAACCACCTATGGTGGAGACGGAAGAACTACTTTTGGTCTACCCGACTTAAGAGGAAGAGCACCAATTCATGTTGGTCAAGGACCTGGATTATCATCAAGAGAATGGGGACAAAGATTAGGTGGTGAAACTAATACTATGACAGTACCACAAATGCCAAATCATTCACATACTGCAAACACAACTGGTAATATCTCTATTGCCGTAAGTGCTGAAACAGGAGAAGAAAATACTCCAAATGGTCAATATTTAGCTGCTGGAAATAATTTCTATAATGATTCTCCTACAACTGGTGCTAATTTAAGTGGTGGCTCTGCAACAAACTTAGCAACAACCATTGGCAATACTGGCGGTCAACAACCTATGAACAATATGCAACCATCATTAGCAATTTACTATGTTATTGCTTTGCAAGGTATTTTTCCTTCTAGAAGTTAATTAAATCTAAAGATAACTAAACATTGTAATTCAATAAATAAAACTATCCCTTTAATTTTTATTTTTTTGTGTTTAGTTATCATTTTTACAGTTCAATCATAATCAGATACTTAACAACTATAGAGTAAATTATTTTCATTAAACACTAAATAAATAATCATGAAATCAATATTAAAACAAATATCTTTATTTTTTATTTTAGGGGTAATATTCTTTACGGAAGCTCAAACAACAATTTATTCCGAATCTTTTGAAACCGATCAATTTAACACAAACTATGTAATGAATCGTTTTACAGATGGTGGACAAGATTATTTTGGTGTAACAGATGCTAATGGTAACACATTATTTGTAGGTGCAAATTTTTTGAATCCTTTTGCTAATACAATGACAAGTCTTAATGGTACAAATTGTATTGCCGCTGAAGATTTAAAAAGAACAGATAATCCTCTAAATAATGTTACTGGTGAATATAGAGGTTATTTTATTACAAAAACCTTAGACGTTTCTACTTATGCCAATGTACAAGTAAAGTTACTAATAGGCTGCAGAGATCCTGGCGCTTTTGGAACCCATGAAGCTGCAGATAATGACGCATTTAGAATTCAATATGCATTTGATACTGATATTGCTAATGGTGCAAATAATTTAAGTCCAGGTTTAACAAACGAAAGTAGCGTAAATACTGGTAGTTATACTGATATTGGTAGGTTTCTACCGAACAATCAATTTGGCACAGGTACAGGGGCAATGCAAGAAGACACCAATTTAGATGGTAGTCCAAATGGCGCTTTACTCGGCAATGCTTTAGTTGAATATGAATATACAATTCCTGTTACAGGTACAAACTTATCGGTTAGAATACATTTGGATTATGATGATTCTGCCGAAGAAATGGCTTTTGATTTTTTACGATTAATCGGTACAGGAACTGCTACTAGTAATCCTGTTCCTGATGTAGTAAGTTTACCAAACCTTACTGCTCAATGTGAAATAACTAGTTTAACTACACCTACAGCAGATAGTAGTACAATAACAGGAACACATAATGCAACTCTTCCAATAACAAGTAACACAACAATTACTTGGACTTATACGAATGGTGCAGGAGATGCATCTACACAAACACAAAATGTTGTTATTGATGATGTATCAGCACCAGTTGCAGATGCAGCAAGTTTAAGTGATGTTACTGCTCAATGCGAAGTAACAAATTTAACAGTTCCAACTGCAACAGATAATTGTGATGGTATCATTAATGGAACTCATAACGCAACATTCCCAATAACTTCTAGTACTACAGTAACTTGGACTTATACAGATACTAGTGGAAACGCTTCAACTCAAACTCAAAGTGTTGTTATTGATGACACAATTGCTCCAGTTATAGATATTGCAAGTTTAAGTGATGTAACTTCAGAGTGTAATGATGTTACCAGTTTAGCAATGCAAACTGCAACAGATAACTGTGATGGTGTAATTAACGGCGCAAACG
>JAMONN010000033.1 GCA_027065775.1 Flavobacteriaceae bacterium
TTTCTTCTTATCTTTAAATGAAGTTGGTAATTCCGCATCGAAATATCCAGTTCCTAAAACAGAATATATTGTTTCGGCTATAGAATTAATTTTTTCATAATTATGAGTAGTTGTATAAAAAATATGTTTTAAATCTCCATTATCGTGTTCTTTTAAAAGTATGTTATCGAAAATTTCGAAAGTCTTTGTGTTGAACTTTGTTTTTACTCCAATAACTCCTGATGCTATATCAGCAGGATTTTCAAGTATTTGTTCATAAGATTCCGTTTTAAAACTGCTTTCATTCAATCCGAGAATTTTTAGCACGTTTTCGTTTCCCGATTTTAATTCAGTTAACAATTTAGTTAGTGTCGTTTTTATTTTTCTATTGAAGAACATAGTCTTTTTTTAATGTGTGGCAACGATTATATATAAAATCGTTTCAATGTTTTATATATAAACGGAATACGAAGTTAGTGAAAATTAATAACAATGTCAAGTATTTATGAATCATAACGGTAGATTTAACAATCGCAACCTGTATCACAACCATTATTTTTTTTAGATTTAAAAATAAATTTTCTTAGCAGAAATAAAACTGCCAAACCTAATATAATATAGACTATTATTTCTTGAAAATCCATAATTTATATTTATTACAACTAAAAAAAGCGTTTTTAACAAACGCTTTTTTAGTTGTATAATTTTTAATTTCCTTTCTTAAAGTCTGCTAAAAATTTTGCTAAACCAATATCGGTTAATGGGTGATTTAATAAACCTTCAATTGCTTTTAATGGTCCGGTCATTACATCTGCACCCAATTTTGCACAGTCAATAATATGCATAGTATGTCTTACTGAAGCTGCAAGTATTTCTGTTTCAAAACCGTAATTATTATAAATTAATCTTATTTCAGCAATTAAGTTCAAACCATCGGTAGAAATATCATCTAATCTACCAATAAATGGCGACACATAGGTTGCTCCTGCTTTTGCAGCTAATAATGCTTGACCTGCCGAAAAAACTAAGGTAACATTTGTTTTAATTCCTTTATCCGAAAAATATTTACATGCTTTAATACCATCTTTTATCATTGGTAACTTAACTACAATTTGAGGGTTTAATGCTGCTAATTCTTCGCCTTGTTTTACCATGCCATCAAAATCGGTTGCAATAACCTCTGCAGAAACATCGCCATCTACTAAATCACAAATTGCTTTGTAATGGTTGATAATATTTTTTTCGCCAGTAATACCTTCTTTTGCCATTAATGACGGATTGGTAGTTACGCCATCTAAAACACCTAATGCTTGTGCTTCTTTAATTTGATTTAAGTTTGCTGTATCAACAAAAAATTTCATATTATAAAGTTTGAGTTTATGATGGTCAAATATAAGATTGTTTCTGTTTGAACCTTATACTTTGTTCTTTTAATTTTAATGAAGTTTTTAACAATAAATTGAATGATCTAACAATTAAACAAAACGAACTATCCTTCAATAAAATCTGCATCATTATATCTAGGGTTTGGGTATTTATAAAAACCTTCGCCTGTTTTTCTACCTAATTTTCCTGCATCTACATATTTTTGTAAAAACTTTGCAAAGCGTTTACTTATTTCATCGTCTTTTACTTTTACAACGTGCCAAGCGGTTTCAATACCTATTTCATCTAAAATACCAAATGGTCCGCGTGGCATTTTAAAATTCCCCATCCAAGAGCGGTCTACATCTTCGATACTTGCTATGTCATAAGTAACTAAAGCGCCAGCAGCACCAATAACCGAAATCAACATGGCATTAAAAATGTAACCTGGAGATTCTCGCTTCATAATTACTACAGTTTGCTGAATACTTTGACCGTAATTTTTTAGCAAATCTATTAACCAAGGTTCTGTTTTAGGGTTTGGCATAATATCTACCACATTAGCATAAAAAACATCATGAAAATGCAAAGCGCAAAAGCGCTCAGGTCGACCAGTTTCTTCTGCATAAAGCGAAGGTAAAAGTGATGATGTGTTTGTGGTGAAAATGGTTTTTTCTGGACAAAGTTCTCCAAATTGTTTCCATACTTTTTTCTTTAACTCTAAGTTTTCTGTAACCGATTCGCTTATTAAGTCTGCATCTTTTGCTGCTAATTCTGCATTTATAGTAAAACTAATGTTTTGTAATGCATTTTTGGCGGTTTCTTGTGTTATTCTTCCTTCTTTTATCAATAATTTAATTAAACCATTTTGGATTTTTTTTGTCTGGTCGAATGCTTCTTCTTTAATATCGTAAATAATTACTTTATAACCATTTATTGCCGATGCTAATCCGATTCTTAAACCTAATGTTCCTGATCCTAAAATTAAGATGTTTTTGATGTCTTTTAGCGTTTTCATATTTTGTTTTTTGTCTTCTGTTGATTTTACAGAATTATTTTGTTCTTGAACTTTCTTTTGTTTCCCGCTGATTTCGCTGATTTCGCAGATTTTCGCAGAATTAGATGGTGTTTTAGATCTCTATTTTGATTTTAGTTTTGTTTTCGAGTTCGTTTTCATCTTCGAATTCATTTTCAACTTCGAGTTCGTTTCAAATTGTTCTCCCGCTGATTTCGCAGATTTCGCAGATTTTCGCAGAATTGAATGGTGTTTTAGATCTCTATTTTGATTTTAGTTTTGTTTTCGAGTTCGTTTTCATCTTCGAATTCATTTTCAACTTCGAGTTCATCTTCGAGTTCATCTTCGAGTTCATTTTCAACTTCATTTTCGAGTTCTAATAAAAATTATTTATCCGTTTATATTTAATGGCATTCTCTGCATTTTCACTACAGGCTTTTACAACATGTATTAAACCTGCAAAACGTTCATCTTTGGTAAACCCTTTTTTATAACGCGCATATATTTGTTGTGCAATAACTGCTAATTTAAAGCAACCAAATACATAATAAAATAAAATATCTTTTACTTTTACATTACGCAAATCAGCATATTTCTCAATAACCTCTTGTCTTGTTAAATTACCTTCTAACCAAGTTAAATTGAATCGCAATAATGCTGGATGCTCTCCTTTTTCAACCCAATAAGATAACATAGATCCTAAATCCATTAACGGATCGCCGACTGTAGCCATTTCCCAATCTAAAACTGCTTTAATTTCTAGTGAATTTTCATCTAAAACTAAATTATCATATTTATAATCGTTGTGAATAAATGAAGTTGTTGCTTTAGTTGGCATATTACTTTGCATCCATTCTATGGCTAAATTCATAGCAGGTATTTTATCTGTTTCTGATTTAAAATAACGTTTAATCCAACCTTCTACTTGTCGCGTTACATAATCTTTCGGTTTTCCTAAAGTGATTAATTGTGATTTTTCTAATTCCAAATCATGTAAAGTCACTAAGTTTTCGATAATCTTAATAGATAATTGCTTAAAATGGTTTGCTGTTAAATTTAATCCTTCGGGTATTTTATTGCGTAAAATAATTCCCTTAACACGTTCCATTAAATAAAAAGGTGCTCCGATTATATTTTCATCTTCACAATATAATATTGGTTCTGGAATTTTATCATAAACAGGTTTTAACAAACTTAAAACTTTATATTCCCTACTCATATCGTGAGCAGATTTAATGTTTGCGCCAATTGGCGGTTTTCTTAAAACGAATTCTTTATTTTCTGTACTAATTAAATAGGTAAGATTAGAAAAACCTCCTGGAAATTGTTTTATTTGGATATCGTTTGAAAAGTTAAGTAGGTTGTTTTGTAGATAAGCAAGTAAGTTTTGCTCATTTAATTCCTCGCCTTTTCTTGTATTTATTGGTTTGTCTATTTTTGTCATTTTTTGGTTTCTCGAAGATTTTTGTTGTTTTTTAATTTCCCGCAGATTCGCAAAGATCCACAAAGAAACTCGAAGATTCACAAAGTTTTTTTTTGCACACTGTTTGTCTTAAAGTCTAACCTCTAAAAGTCTAACCTCTTTTCACAACATCTAACCCATAACCTTTCAAAATTTGTCTTGCTAAAGCACTTTTATGTACTTCGTCTGGACCATCGTAAATTCTTGCGCCACGTTCATGTCTGT
>JAMONN010000034.1 GCA_027065775.1 Flavobacteriaceae bacterium
ACTTAGGTTTTATAGCAAAGTTACTTAAAGTTTTACATAGTTGTTTTGTATCGCTAAGTTTTTCTGTGTTTTTTGTCGCAGAAGTTCGCAAAGTTGCTTATGATATGTTGTAATGCTGTATTTTTTATCGCAGAGTTGCGCAAAGGTTTCGCAGAGATTCGCAAAGCACTTCCTTTTCGTTTTCTTTGCGAATCTCTGCGATATATTACTTATTTGCACATAGAATTTTCTTTATAAGTCTCTGTTTTACATTGATTTACTTACTCACTTTCATTAACAAGCCAGCCAAAACAGATTTTGTTTTTAACTTTGCTAAGTTACTATATTTTTTGTTCTTTCCTTTAAGGGTTTCTTTATGATAATTTACTTCGTTTACAATTTTACGTACTGCATAATCGTAATATTTTCGTTTGTAATTTCTTTTAAAATCAATATCTCTATCGGTTGAAGTTTTCCAATTTAATGGTTCGGTAAAATCTTTTTCGGTTTCGGTATAAAGCGACGTTCCTTTTATTGGGTAAGCAACCGTAATGGTAAATTGACTTGGATTCGATACTTTTAAATGATGAATGGTTTCATAAATATCTGCTTCGGTTTCACTCGGATAACCAACCATGATAAATGTACCAGTTTCAATGCCTATTTTGTTGGTTTTTTGTATCATTTCTCGTACCACATTTACATCAACTCGTCTATCCATTTTGTCAATAATTCTTTGCGAACCACTTTCTGCACCAATCCAAATTCTAAAACAACCTGCTTCTTTTAAAAGTTGCAAAATTTCATCGTTTAAACGTTCTGCTCTTGTGATACATTCAAACGGAATAACAGCATTTTTTTTGGTCACTTCTGCGTGGAATTTTTTAATCCATTTGTGACTTACACTAAAAACATCGTCAACAAACCAAATAGAATCTGGATTGTATTCTTGCTTTAATATCTGTAATTCTTCTACTACTTTTTTTGCTGGTCGTCTTCGATAACTTTGTCCGTAAACTGCTGTGGAACACCATTTGCAAGTATACGGACAACCTCTTTGTGTGCTTACTGAAATAGTGTTTTTGCCGTGTCTTTCTTTCCAAACATCTAAATATTTTTGTAGGTTTATTCCTGCTCTATTTGGCAAAGGTAAATCTGTTAAATCTTTTAGTTTTTGTCTTGGTTTTGTTTTTATGATATTGTTTCCCGCAGATATCGCAGATTTTCGCAGAGTTGACTCTTTAAAAGCAATACCTGTGATTTTTTTAAAATTTTGAATTGTAGATTTTCCACTTTCCACTTTCCACTTTCCACTTTTTAACTCAATTACCAACTCCAACATAGTCTGTTCACCTTCGCCAAGCACCAAAAAGTCCGCACCTGCATTTAGATAATTTTCTACGTTATAAGTTAAATCTGGGCCACCAAGAATAATTTTTGTATCTGCTAATTTTTCTTCATTTTTGATAAATTCAATTAAAGATAATACGTTTAATTTGGTGACTATATTAGTATATAAAGCAACTATTTTTGGCTTGTTTTTTAGTAAAAATTCCTTTAGTTTTTCTTTGGTTGAAAAAGTAGAATCGAAAATAGTATTATCAAAATTATTTTCTTTTAAATATGCAGACACATACAACAAACCTAATGGTGGATAAGGTTTCATAATTTGCTGTTCTTTCTCGTCTTCAGCAATAAAATATGCGTGTGTTAGTAGTATCATTTTTGTTTTTTAACCGCAATTGGTCGCTAGGTTTTCGCAAAGGTCGCAAAGATTATTTTCCTTGTGTACTTTGCGTTTTTTCTTTGCGTTCCTTACGGTTAAGAGTTAATTCAATTAAATAATGATCTGAAAATCTTGATAAAAAACCAAATTTACCTATCTTTTTTTCTAATTGGTCTAAAATATTTAAAAATCGCTTATGTTTTTTAAAATAATTTTCTAAATAAGATGGTGGAATGAAAAATCCGATAGGTTTTGTTATAGTAACTTTAAAATATGGTCTAGCCATTTTTTTAATATCTTTTGGATTGTAATACCAAGTTTGTACTCCCGAAACTTCAGGATTATTATCGACATTAACTTCTAATGATTTATTGGTATTACGTCTAAATGCTTTTTTAAAATCTAATTTTAATATAAAATAAAGCCTTTCCCAAAGTGTGTTTTTTGGCATGATTACTAAAATTAATTTGCCATCTTTAGTTGATAATTCACTAGCAGTTTTAAAGAAGTTTTTTAATTCTTTTTTGTTTAAACAATTTAGACCGCCGAAGTTGGAGAAGATTATGTCGATTTTTTTTGACACGGATTGCACAGATTTGCACAGATTGATTTTATTAATATCTAATTGACTAAATTCTAAATTCTTAATGTTTCTTCCTTTTTGTTCTGCTACTCTAATCATTTCACTTGAAATATCGGTTGCTAGGACTTGATTATTTTGTTTTGCAAACCAAATTGCATCTTCGCCAGTTCCGCAATTTAATTCTAGAATATTTAACTGTTTTGGTAATTTTTTTAAATATCGGTAAACCGAATTGCGTTGGCATTTACCAATTTCAGAATAAGTAAAATCGGTATCGTAATCTTTTGCTATGTGGTCGAAGTCTTTTTTCATTTTTATTAACCGCAAAGGTCGCTAAGTTTTCGCAATCCCGAAGTTTCGGGAGCAAAAATTATTTTTCTTTGCGTTCTTTGCGATTTTCCTTTGCGCTCCTTGCGGTTAAATTTTCCATTTTAGACAAAGAAATCTTATCAAAAAAAGCACTTGGTATATAATAACCTAACAAGATAATTGCTCTTAAATTACTAAATATTTTTCCTTTTTTAAGTAATGTTATTCCTTGTGATTTTCTAAATACTTTATGCGTATATCGCTGTAATTTCCTGTAATATTCTTGATTAAATGTACTTTTAAAAAGTAATGCTAAATCATCTGAATCTTTCCAATTTTGTTTGCCTTTAAATTGATGTTTTACCTTTTCATAAAAAGATGTTCCTGGTAATGGATACGAAACAGAAACCCCAATATTATCTGGTTTTAATCGCTTAATTAAGTCGATTGTTTCTTTAATATTTTTTTCGGTTTCACCTATATAACCATATTGAATAAAAAAGGCTACTCTAACACCTTTGCTTTGCAATAATTTTGTTGCATCTTCTATTTGTGCTATGGTTGTGCCTTTATCCATTGCGTCTAATATTTTTTGCGAACCAGATTCTGCACCAATCCAAACTTCTTCTAAACCACTTTCTACTAAGGCATTTATGTTATCTTCTATTAACAATAAATCGGCTCTTGACTGAATGTAGTATTTTATTTTTAAATTTTCTTCTTTTAATAAATCTCGAAATTCTTGTACCCAATTTGGTTTTAATCCGAATATATCATCACACATCCAAAATCGGTTTACTTGATGATTTTTAGATAAATAAGAAATCATTTCTACAACATGTTTTGGCGAATGTGAGTTATAACGTTGTCCGTAAATAGGTTTTGCACACCAATTACATTTGTAAGGACAACCACGAGTTGTAGCTAAATTTAAAGCGAAGGCTTGCTTGCTATTTTTCCATATTTCTTTGTAGGAATTAATGTCTATTAAATCCCATGCAGGAAATGGTAATTCGTCTAAGGATTTTAGGTTTTTTCTTGGTTTTGTTTTTTTGCACGCAGATTTTCGCAGATTTTTTAGATTATCTTGCAAAGTCGCAGAGTCGTCAAGTTGGGTTTGGTTGTAAATTATTCCGTTTATTTCGGATAAATGTTGTCTCGACACTTCGGAATTAGATGTCAAATTTTGGATTTTGAATTCTTCGTGAGGTTTCCCGACTTCGCTCGAAATGACATTTGTGGTTGAAATAATATTTTGTTCAGAAATAGAATCTGTCTTATGTCTTATGTCTTTAAGTCTTAAATCTTCTTTATCAAGAAAGGAAATAAGTTCTAATAAAGTATTTTCGCCTTCGCCATAAATAATAAAATCGGCTCCTTTTTCTAAATATTTTTCGGAGTGATCTGTACTATCCGAACTCGAAATTATTACGGTACA
>JAMONN010000035.1 GCA_027065775.1 Flavobacteriaceae bacterium
CTTTGTTACAATCTGATTTTCTGTTTTAACCGTATTCTTAACAATAGGATTATTTGCAGTAATAAATTTTGAATCTTTTTTGCGTTGTTCAATAGCTTTAGAAGTTTTTGTTATAATTTGATTTTTTGTTTTAACCGTATTCTTAACAATAGGATTATTTGAAGTAGTAATTCCTAAATCTCTTTTTCTTTGTTCAAGTTTAAAATTATTTTCTGTAATTTCATTTTTTATAGAATTGTTAATTGCAATTTTTTTGATTAATTTTTTTGATGGATTTTTTTTTGAATTTAATCGACTTTGTTCATTAAACACTACAGTTTTTGTATTTGTAACTATGGTTTTTGCAGTATAGTTTTTATTTTTAAAATAATAAATATCATAATTACCATGACCGCTTTCTCTATTAGAAGAGAAATATCCAGTATTACCGATACTTTTTTTGGTGAATGCTATGTCGTCTTTTTCACTATTAATTGTTGCACCTAGATTTTTTGCTTTAGCATTTTTATTTAATTCCATAGCATAAATATCTTGACCTCCAAAACCTTTTCTACCATTAGATGAAAAATATAAAGTATTACCAAAAACAAATGGTGTAGTTTCTTCATTAGAAGTATTAATTTCTGGACCTAAATTTTCAGGTTCCCCATAAGTATTATGACCTAAAATAGTTACTTTAAAAATGTCTAATGAACCCAAAGTGCCATTCATATCCGATGCAAAATATAAAGTTTTATTATCCTCACTTAAACTTGGGTGACCAACGGAATAATCTTTATTGCAAAAAGGAAGTTTTTTTATATTTATCCAATAACCAGCAGTAATAACATCACCTTTAAACAGTTCTAAATGATCGTTATTGCTTCTTGTAAAATAAACTGTTTTATTATCATTTGTGAATATTAGGTCAATTTCATCAAATTCGGAATTAATATCTTTACTTAGTTTTTGTTCATTATTAATACTACCATTCTCATCAATAAAACCAAAATAAAAATCTAAACTTATTACTTGTTTTGATTTCTTTTTTATAGGGGTTTTTATTTTTGTAGGTGATGTGTAGATTAAAAAATCATTATTAAAGTACGCAGATCCAAAATTTGTTTTTGCATCATTTATGTTGCTATTAACAATTTTGTAACTATTATGTTGTGAAAAAAGAGAACTAAAATTTAAGCAAATTAATATAAGGGTTATTAATTTTTTCATGGTAGAATTTTTGAGAGAAAAGCAAAAATACAAATTTTTAATTAACTTACTAAGTTCAATTGTCAAAAAAAGAAAAGCAAAACATAACTATTCAGTCAGATAAAAGTTAAAAGACACGGTTCTCATAGATTACACAGAATTTGACTACTAACTGTTTCGCTTAGTATTAATTTACTACGCTCCTGAAAATTAGATATTAATCCGCAAAAATTTAACATTTAAATGGCTGAATAATACCGTAAAATTTATTTAAGAACCTTTTCAATTATTTTGCCAGTACTTCCGTTAGGGAATTCAATTTTTAATAATGAAGAAATAGTTGGAGCAATATCAATTACCGGAATATAATTTTTATTATTTCCTTTATTAATACCATAACCGTAGAAAAGTAAAGGTATATGTGTATCATAACTATAACCAGTACTATGTCCTGAACCTTTTTTATGATAAAAAACAGTGTTTGGCGTTGGTATTAATATTAAATCACCAGATAGTTTTTGATTGTAACCATTTTGAGTGTAATTTAAAATACCTTCCGTAAAATTTGTATTTTGTAATGTGTGCGCAGAAACACACTTATCAATACCTTCAAAATTTATAATATCATAAATTAATTTTTCGGATACTTCTTTATGGTTGAGATCTAATCGTTCTAATTCTTTTTTATTGTAAAACAGTTGTAAATTCGAAATGTTTTCAACTAAATTGGCACTATTAAAATATTTTAAAGTTAAATCATCTACGTATTTTTCAAATAAAGAACGGTCAAATAATATAGATGGTATTTTTAAAGATTTTAAATACGGGTGTGGACTTAAGGCACCATGATCTGCGGTTAAAAAAAGCGTATAATTTTCTTTACCAACTTTATTATCTAAAAACGTTATGAAATTTGCTATGTCTAAATCTAAACGCAAATAAGTATCTTCAACTTCTTTAGAATCTACACCAAATGTATGACCAATATAATCGGTACTTGAAAAACTTATGCTTAAAAAATCGGTTTCTTTATGTTGACCTAAACTCTCACCAATAATTGCTGCTTTAGCAAAATCGGCTAAAAAAGTATTCCCTAAAGGGATTTTTCTAATTAAACTATAATTTTCTTTTTCTTTAAATATTTTAGAAATTTCATGCGGAAAAGTAACATCATTTTCACCTTTTAAATTTACTTCAAAATCATTGTCATCTAAAATACTTTCAGTATACGTGTTGATATTGTATAAAGTATTCCAATCTTGACTTAGATATGTTTTAGCTATCTTATTTTTATTAAATGTTTTTACCCAATTTGGTAATTCATTCATATAATAACTGCTCGAAATAAAATTACCTTCTTTTTTTCCTTTAAACCAATATGCTGCATTTGCTGAATATCCTACAGGTAATATTGCAGCTCTATCTTTTAGACTAATACCAATAACCTTACCTTTATTTACTTGTGCTAAATGTAATTGATCCGTAATAGTGGTAACATTTAGCCTGTTTGGTGATTTCTCTCCTCCTTTTTTTCCGCCAATAGTTTTGAAATTATCATCATCCACACAATAAATCATTTCATTATTTTTCTTATCAAACCAATTATTTGCAATAATACCGTGTATGCTTGGTGTAGTGCCAGTATAAATGGAAGTATGACCTACCGCAGTATGTGTTGGTACATAGTTTAGGTGAACATTTTCACAATTAAAACCATTATTTATTAGTTTTTTAAAACCATCATCACCAAATTTATCATAAAATTTAATTAAATAATCATAACGCATTTGATCTACAACAATGCCAACTACCAATTTTGGTCTTTTGTTGTTAAAATTATTTTTATTCTGACTAATACAACTATTCACTATAAGTAAGGTGATTAGTGTTAAAAATAGATTTTTCATTTTATAAAATTTATCAAAAGTAACTTATTTTTTTAAATTATTATGTTCTTTACAATAGGTTAACGTTACTTTTTATATTTTAGCGTTCTGTTATGAATTATATAGAACACATAGGTAAGTATTTTAGAATGTTAGGTCAGGTTTTTAAGAGACCACAAAAAGGGAGTGTTTTTAGAGAATCTTTAGTGAAAGAATTAGATGATTTAGGCAACAAATCACTTGGTATTGCTGCATTTATTGCTTTTTTTGTTGGTGGCGTAGTCGCGATCCAAACAGCATTAAATGTTAATAACCCTTTAATTCCAAAATATTTAATAGGTTTTGCGACAAAGCGATCTATAATATTAGAATTTGCACCAACATTTATTGCAATTATTTTGGCAGGTAAAGTAGGTTCATTTATTACATCAAGTATTGGTACTATGCGTGTAACCGAACAAATTGATGCTTTAGAAGTAATGGGTATTAATTCTTTAAATCATTTAGTTTTACCTAAAATAATTGCGACAGTTTGTTTTTATCCTTTTATTATTGCCATTGCTATGTTTTTAGGAATTTTTGGTGGTTATGTAGCAGGTAATTTAACAGGTTTGTTTTCGACTACAGATTATATTTTTGGAGTTCAATTAGAGTTCGACCCATTTTTAGTTTTGTACGCTATGATTAAAACCATGGTTTTTGCATTTGTAATTGCTACCATACCATCATATCACGGTTATTATGTAAAAGGTGGCTCGTTGGAAGTTGGTAGAGCAAGTACACAAGCAGTAGTTTGGACTAGTGTTGTGATTATATTATTAAACTATTTTTTAACCCAAATGTTATTAAGTTAAATTATGATTGAAGTAAAAAAAATACATAAATCATTTGGTGATGCCCATATTTTAAAAGGAATTTCTGCCACTTTTGAAAAAGGAAAAACAAGTTTAATTATCG